>DDXG01000224.1 GCA_002347125.1 Phycisphaerales bacterium UBA2266 | reverse complement strand
ACACGATGAGCGCGAACAGACCCTCAACGCCATCCTCGTGGAAATGGACGGCTTCGACACCAACGACCAGGTTATCGTCGTCGCCGCCACCAACCGCGCCGATATCCTCGACCACGCCCTTACGCGGCCCGGCCGGTTCGACCGACAGGTCGTCGTCCCACTGCCCGACATCAAAGGGCGAACCGAGATTCTCCAGGTCCACGCCCGAAAGGTCAAAATGGGGCCCGATGTCAACATCGAACGCCTCGCCCGCGGAACCTCCATGTTCAGCGGCGCCGATCTTGCCGCCATCATCAACGAAGCCGCGCTGGGCGCCACGCTCGCCAACAAGGACTGTATCGAGATGGCCGACCTCGAGGAGGCGCGCGACAAGGTCCGATGGGGCCGCGCCAAACGAAGCCGCGTCATCGACGCCCGCGAGAAGGAAATCGTGGCCTATCACGAAGCCGGGCACGCGCTCGTCCAGCTCCTCCTCGAAGACACGGACCCCCTCCACAAGGTCAGCATCATCCCCAGGGGACCCATGGGCGGCGCCACCTTCTCCCTGCCCGAGAAGGACCGAACCGTCATCACCCGCCGATATTGTCTGGCCCAGGCGCAGGTCTGTTTCGGCGGGCGAATCGCCGAGGAGATATTCTGCGGAGACATCTCCAGCGGCGCCCAGACCGACATCGAACACGCCACCCACATCGCACGTCTCATGGTCCGCACCTGGGGCATGAGCGCCCAACTCGGGCCGGTCAGCTACGAGAGCGAAAGCAACAGCGAATTCTACGCTCCTCTCTTCGAGAAGGAATACTCCGAGAAGACCGCCGAAACCATCGACGCCGAAATCCGAAAGATCATCAACCAGACCTACGACATGGCCCGCGACGTCATCGAGCGCAACAAAGACGCCCTCGAACGAATCGCCAAGGCCCTGCTCAAGTACGAGACGCTCGACGCCGACGAGGTCCAGTCCCTGGTGGACGGCAAGGCCCTCGACAAGCCCACCGTCGGCGACCTGCTCGCCGCCGAGCAGAAGAGAGAATTGAGGCAGCCGACGGCTGATGACGCGCCGGGCGAGGTCGTTGGCGGCAATCCCGAGCCGGCGCCCGCATAGGTGAGCCATGGCCGACAATAGAAGACTCGCCTGCTGCCTTTGTCTCGTGCCGGTTCTGACGGCGGCGGCGTTTGTGGACCTCGATGCGAAGGCTGCCGAACCCTCCGAGGCCGTCGAGATCGCCCGCCATGAGCAGGAGCACTCCAGCCTGCGGGTCCAACCGGCCCGCCTCGACGGCGCGCCGGGTCTGGCCTTCCTCTTCTCCGGGACGCACGACCTGCACTATTACGCGAAATCCGATACCGCCCCCGCCCCCGGCCTGAACCTCACCATCATCGTCGTCTCCGATACGCTCCGATTCGCCCCGCCCGTCTTTCCCAAGTGGCGGGTATTCAAGGATCCCACCGGCGCCGTTGTTGAGGTCTACGCAGGCGATTTCACCGTCTTCGTCCCCGTCGCCTCCGCCGAACCCGGCGCTGCGGCGGCCCAGGTCGATATCACCATTAAGGGCATCACCTGCACCAGCCAACTCTGCCTGCCCCCGTTTGACGTCGAGATGCGTATGCGCGTCGATCACGCAACTGCCGACACATGGCCGCCGGTGACCCTCGAATCACCCGCCATACCCGCCGAGCCGGCCGAAGGCGAGCAGTCCACAGCGGCCGTCGGTCCGGATTACTCCCTTGGATTTGCCCTGGTCCTGGCCCTCGTCGCGGGCCTGATCCTCAACGTGATGCCCTGCGTCTGGCCGGTCCTGCCCCTGATTGTCATGCGGATTGTCCAGCAGGCAAAAGACGCCAGGGGGCGGTCCTTCTCTCTCGGCCTGGCCTTCTGTGCGGGGATCCTCCTTTTCTTTGTCGCCCTGGCGGGGCTCAATATCATCCTCCAGGTCTTCTACGGCACGGTGATGGGCTGGGGCGATCCGTTTCGCAGCCCCGTCGTGGTGACGACCGTCGTCATCCTGCTGGTGTTTCTGGCCGTGTACATGTTCGGGCTGATCAACTTCGCCCTGCCAACCTCAATCGCCGGCGCCGGGGGCTCACGAGCCGGATACCTCGGCTCCGTGGGCATGGGCTTGCTCGCCGCCATCCTCAGCACTCCATGCGGATTCGGCATCCTCGCCGCCGCGTTCGCCTGGGCACAGACCCGGCACTGGTCCATCGCCACGATGGTCATCCTCACCATCGGCATCGGCATGGCGACCCCTTACGCCATTCTCATCTCCGTGCCCGGTCTGCTCAGCCGCCTGCCCAGGCCCGGACGATGGATGGAGCTTGTTAAGCAGGCCATCGGATTCACCCTCCTGTTCATCGCCGCCAAGTTTCTGCTGGGCCTGTCCGACCACCGTCGCGACGGTGTGCTCTATTTCTGTGTCCTGATGGCCGTGGCCCTCTGGATGTGGGGTACGTGGGTCGATTTCAACAGCCCGCGACAGCGAAAATACGCCATCCGTCTCATCGCTGTGGCCCTCGTCGGGGCCTCCGCCTGGGCCTTCCTGCCCGCCAGGACCGAACTCATTGACTGGCAACCCTGGGATGCCGCCCACATCGACACCGCCCGCGCTCAGGGCCGGCCCGTTCTCATAGACTTCACCGCCGACTGGTGTCTCAACTGCGTCGTCGTAGACAAGCTCGTCTATTCCGACCGGGCCGTGGCGGACCTCATCAGGGCCGGGAACGTCCTGCCCATCAGGGCCGACACCACCGAGAGCGATTCTCCCGCCACCATCGCCCTCAAGCACGTCTACAACGAACCGGGCACGCTGCCCGTCAACATGTTCTTCGCGCCTGGTGCTGATGAACCCGTCCGCTGGCGAGGCACGAACTTCAAGAACGAACTTATCAAGGCCATCGAATCGCTCTGACCCCCGAATCCTATGACGAAGACCGGAAGGACCAAGCCAGGCTCAAACCGACCCAGATTCGAGGTTGACAAAGCCGTCGCCGCCGCCCGCGTCAAAGCCATCTGGCCCATCCTCAGGAAGGCCTACCCCAAGGCGAAGATCGCCCTCGATTTCGGCGACCCGGTGCAACTGCTCGTGGCCACCATCCTCTCGGCGCAGTGCACCGATGTCCGGGTGAATAGGATCACCCCCGCCCTGTTCAGGAAGTATAAGTCCGTCAAGGACTGGGCCGACGCCGACTTGGAGGAGATCGAAAACGACATCCGCAGCACCGGCTTCTACCGTAACAAAGCCGTCAGCATCAAGAACGCCTGCGCCCGAATCGTGGAGCACTACAACGGCCGCGTGCCCGACAGCATGGAGGATCTGCTGACCCTCCCCGGCGTCGGCCGAAAGACCGCTAACTGCGTCCTCGGAAGCGCCTACGGCATCCCCGGCATCACCTGCGACACCCACGTTATCCGGCTCTCACGCCGTCTCCAACTGTCCGATAACAGCGACCCGGTAAAGCTCGAGTTCGATCTGGCCGACATAATCCCACAGAAGGACTGGACCCTGTTCAGCCACCTGCTCATCTGGCACGGCAGAAACATCTGCACCGCCAGGAAACCCGATTGCCCCAACTGCCCCATCGCCCAACACTGTCCGTCCGCGGGCAAGGCGGACCTCTGGTGACCGTTATGAGACCCAGACGCAACACGAATAGCCGTAACAGACCGCAGACCCGGAGGAACCTGTCCATGCTGGAAATGCCCGAATCCCCCGTGCGAGACCTCTGGAGAATCTTCCACATCATGGCCGAGTTCGTTGAAGGCTTTGAGGAACTCGCCTCCGTAGGTCCCGCCGTCTCCATCTTCGGATCGGCCCGGACAAGGCCGGACCATCGTCACTACAGGCTCGCGGAAGAAACCGCCTACAAGGTCGCCCAGGCCGGGTTCGCCGTCATCACCGGCGGAGGCGGCGGCATCATGGAGGCCGCCAACAAAGGCGCCGCCGACGCCGGAGGCACCAGTGTCGGCCTCAATATCGAACTGCCCATGGAGCAAATCCCCAATCAGTATCAGAACCTCTCCCTGGAGTTCCGTTACTTCTTTGTCCGCAAGGTCATGTTCCTCAAGTACGCCCACGGATTCATCGTCCTGCCCGGCGGCTTCGGCACCATGGACGAGTTCTTCGAATCCCTCGTCCTCATCCAGACCCTCAAGCAGGCACACTTCCCCATCGTCCTGCTCGGCGATGGCTTCTGGGACGGCCTGATCACATGGATCAGGGACAATATGCTGGGCGAATGCGGCTACATCTCACCCGGCGATCTCGACGTCTTCACGGTGGCCAAGGACCCGGACCAGGCCGTCAAGATCATCACCGATTTCCGCGACCAGCACGGACAGAGCGGGATCATCATGCCGCACGGCATGAAGAAATGCGAAGACAATCCCTCCGCCGTCTGACCTGCCTCCACCGACGGCGCCGACAACGGCCGCTTACGGACGCTCTGTTCCCTCATGGGCCGGATCGTGCTATACTGTCGGTGATATGAAAAACGACCGCCTGGAGAAAACACCGTGAGCCACACATTCCCCGCTTGTATCGCGCTGCCGCTTCTGTTCCTGTCCGCCCTGCTGTCGGCGGCGGGCGCGGCATCCATTCCTGACTGGGACCTCTACAGCGACACATGGGTCGCCACGGACGCCCTCGGCCGTGCCCTGCCCGGTTCCGACCGTTGCCCTCCGCCGCGCGGCGACAGGTACGTCGGCATCTTCTACTGGACCTGGCACACCCACCACGCTGCGCAGGGCCCCTACGATAACTCCCGCATCATCGCCGAGAACCCCGACAATCCCCAATGGGGCCCGTTGCACGCCGCCCACCACTGGGGCCGGCCGGAACTGGGCTACTATATCTCCACGGACCCCTTCGTCATCGCCAGACACGCCTCCATGCTCACCGACGCCGGGGTTGACGTCGTCATCTTCGATACGACAAACCCGCCCTTCACCTTCAAAGAGTCGTATATGGCCCTGTGCCGGCAGTTCCAGCAGATGCGCGACCAGGGCAACCACACCCCCTGCATCGCATTCCTGGCCCCCTTCGGCGACCCGACCGTCACCGTCAACGCCGTCTTCAACGACCTCTACGCGCCCGGCCTCTGCAAGGACCTCTGGTTCCAGTGGAAGGGCAAGCCCCTGATCATGGCCGACCCGGCGTTCATCAAAGACCCGCAGATCCGGTCGTTCTTCACGTGGCGAAAGCCCATTCCCTCTTACTTCACCGGACCCAGCGGACCCGACCAGTGGGGCTGGCTGGAAGTCTTCCCGCAGCACGGCTTCTACGACAGCGACCATCGCATCGAGCAGGTCACGGTCGGCGTCGCCCAGAACGCCGTCGGCCCGGAGCTATCCGCCATGAGCCACAAGGCCGGCGCCCGCGGCCGAAGCTGGCACGACGGGGCCCGCGACAGCCATCCCGACGCCGTCGCCCTCGGCCTCAACATCGCCGAACAGTGGAGGCGGGCGCTCGAACTCGATCCGTCGTTCATCTTCATCACCGGCTGGAATGAGTGGGTCGCCGGTCGATTCAACAAGTGGTACAAGTACACCGGCGCCGACAGCTACTACCCCGACGCCCTGTTCGTCGATCAGTACAATCACGAGTACAGCCGCGATATCGAACCCATGGCCGCCGGCCACACCGACAGCTACTACTACCAGATGGTCGAATACATCCGCCGTTTCAAAGGCGTACGCCGTCCCGCCGCCGGCTCGCCGCCGACCCGTATCGTCATCGACGGCGATTTCTCCGACTGGGCGGCCGTGGGCCCGGAGTACCGTGACACCATCGGCGATACCCTGCACCGCGACCATCGGGGTTATGGCGACACCCATTACACGGACACCACCGGCCGAAACGACATCATCCGCTGCAAGGTCGCCCGCGACAGCAATAACCTCTATTTCTACGTCGAGACGCGGGACCCCCTGACGCCTTTCGCCGACCCCAACTGGATGCTCCTGTTTCTCGATACCGATGCGGATCCCAACACCGGCCGGCACGGTTACGACTACCTGGTGAATGCCCCCGTCATCGACGCGCAAACCACCACCCTCCGTCGGGCGACCCGTGGCCGGGATATCCAAACCACCGCCCATATCCCGTATCGCTTCAAGGGTAACCAACTCGAACTGCAAGTCCCCCGCCGTGACCTGGGCCTGGACGGCAACCGGTCCATCAGCGTCGACTTCCACTGGGCCGACAACATCCAGCGGACCGATGACATCTCCCCGTTTGCCCTCTCGGGCGACAGCGCCCCCAACCGCCGCTTCAACTACCGCTACACGATCCATGTCCCAGGCGATAAGAATCCGTAGCGCCGCTACGCCAAATCCGTCTGCTGGAAAAAAACGATCCCGCAAGGACCTATAAAACCACGCTACACGCCGCCACATCATCCATGCACCCTCGTCGGTCCTATTCTCAGCCTGCCGACTCATGACAAACCCTCTTCCTTGTGGTAGCATAACCGCCTCCGGTGCCAGCCCGACCCGCCGCCATTCGTACAATGCAGGCATGGGCGCCCACGTGCGCCGTGCACGAAATGCCAAGGACAGACCTATGTCAACGAACGGAGTAGCCATGTTCAAGCGAATCGCTATCTTGACACTTCTGGCCGCCATCACCTTCGGCTCCAGCCTCATCGCCGACGAGAACGCCGACAAGACCGACAAGGGCAGCAGCGCCGACGCCAACGATGCCGAGAAGAAGGAGCTTCAGCTCAAGGACCTTATCCCCGACAAGAGCCCCTTCGGCCCGTCCGCCTCCGACATGGCCTTCTCCCACGACGGCCGCTACGCCGCCTATCTCTACCGACCCTATAAGGAGCGCCGCCACGGCGGCGACCTGTACCTGTTCGATGTCGAAATCGCCCAGAGCAGGCGCATCACCATGGCCTCCGTCATGGCCGCATTCCAGAAGAGCACGCGGGATGTCGTCGAGGACCGAAAGAAGAAGGCCAAGACCGGGGCCGACAAGTCCGATCCCAATACGCCGCCCCCTGACGCCGACAACACCAACGCTGATGCGAACGACACGGCCGGTAAGAGTTCGGACGGCAACGACACCGGCGGGGATAAAGAACGCGAAAAGGACACGGGCGACGAGCAGCGCAAATTCAAGGAACGAGGCGACTGGGTCACCGATAAGGATGCCGATGATGAGAAGGCCCCCCGCTATGCCGGCATTGACTCGTTTACGTGGTCGCCTGTCGGCCAGGAGCTGCTGTTCCTGTCGGAAGGTGATGTTTACTGCTATAAGGTTGCCGATGGCTCCATATCGCGCCTGACGCGCACGCGAGACCGAGAGAACTCCGTCGAATGGCTGCCCGACGGCAAGGGCTTCATCTTCCGCCGATCCGGGCCTTTGATGCGGGTCCTGTTCGGCGACGACGTCGAGCGGCAGCTCGATCCGGCCTTTCCCAACGGCGGTGAGCTCAGCCACTACAGCCTCAGCCCGGACGGCGCCAAGATCGCCTTTCTGACCCGCAAGGAGGTCAAGTCCGGCCCCGCCAGCAAGGTCGAGATCGCCGACTACGAAGGCCGCCTGATGAAGGCCAAGGAGGTCGAGCGGCACGTCTCCGACGACCCCCTGCCGGAATACGAACTGCGCGTCTACGTCTACCAGCTCAGTGACACCGCCGATGAACAGGACCGCCTCACGGAGGTTTTCCTCGGCAACAGCCGTATGCCCAGCGACGAGATCAAGGCCCCCATCTGGTCCCCGGATTCCCGTCGTATGGCCTTCCTCGTCTACGAGCAGGACCCCGAACTCATCAGGATCTACGAGACACGCCTGGACCCAGCCCCGCAGACGCCGTCATCGCCCAACAACGAAGGCAAAGAAGACACCACAAAGGACGCTGATACGGCCTCCGACAAACTGCCCGAACCAGCCAAGGCCCGCGAGATATATCGTTTCCTGCACACCGGCGGCCCGAACACGCCCCGCCTGATGCGGATGTACTACCTGGCGGACAACCGTCATATCGTCTATCTCAGCGAGCAGTCCGGCTTTCGCCATCTCCACCTGCTGGACCCGCTCTACGAAAGCACCCGTCCCCTGACGCATGGCCCGTTTGAGGTCTATCCCATCGACATCACCAAGGACCACAAGTGGATCTTCGTCCGCGCCACGAAGGAGAGCCCCTCGCAGATCGACGTCTACCGCGTCCATCCCGAGACCGGCGAAATGACCCGTCTGACGCAGGCCGTCGGCGTGCATACCGACCCCGCCGTCAGCCCCGACGGCACAAAGGTGCTCACGAACCTGGCCGCCTACGGGATCCTCAGGGAGCTGGTCTACATCGACGCCGCCAGGCAGACGACCCAGGTCCTGACCGACTCGCATCCCGATACGGCCCGCGAATTCGCCAAGCGCAGCCCCGAGTTCTTCGATTACACCAACCGGCACGGACACCGCATCTACGGCATGGGTTTCAAGCCCGACCACTGGCAACCCGCCGACAAGCGGCCCTGTGTCATCTACTTCTATGGAGGGCCACTCGGCACACAGAAACAAGTTGCCCAAGCCGCCTATGGGGAAAGCGTCTACGCCTTCCCCTTCTACATGGCCGCCAAACACGGCTATGTCGCCGTCACCATCGACCCTCGCGGCAACAGCGGTTACGCCGGGGTCTTCGAGAAGGCCAACTTCGAGCAGGTCGGCAAGCCCCAGGTCGAGGACCTTGTCGACGGCGTCAAGTTCCTCATCGAGAGCTGGGGGGTGGATCCGAACCGCGTCGCCATCCACGGCTGGAGCTTCGGAGGCTTTCAGACGCAGATGTGCATGTACACCGAACCCAACGTCTTCGCCGCGGGCATCGCCGGCGCCGGCCCGACGGAATGGGAGAACTACAACTCCTGGTACACCCGCCACGCCATCGGCCGCAGCGAACCCGGCAAGGCCACCCTAAAGAAATTCTCCCTGCTCCCATTGGCCAAGAATCTCAAAGGCCATCTCCTGCTCGTCCACGGCGTCGAAGACTCCAACGTCCTCTACCAGGATACGGTCAAGGTCTACCGTGAACTCCTCAAGGCGGGCAAGGAGACGCTCGTTGAACTCTTCCTCGATCCTACCGGCGGCCACGGTCTTGGTGGCGACGTCAAGAAGCTTGCCCGTTACCGCAAGTATGAGCAGTTCCTGCTGCGCACCATAGGCCGCTACGAGTCGTCTGCCCCCGTCGAGATCAAACCGGCCGAGCAGGACAAACCGGACGACCGCCCGACACAGGAAGACCAGCCCCGCCGAAGAGGCCGCCGATCCAATCGACGCACGAACCTGCAAGCCCAATAGCCCATGCACGGCAGGGGCAGCCCCCCGTGGCTGCCCGACAAGCCCTACCCAATTCCCCAAACCCGCGTCATCCCCGCCCGACTACGCCGGTGGCCAGAAGCAGGATATACGCCCCGTACAGCACAAGGAACACGACGGCTTCCCAGCGGTCCAGCGTTCGCCGTCGTCCCGTAAACATCCACACAAAAAGCAGAACACTCGCCGCGACCAGCACACCCATGTCGAGATTCGCCCCCGCCCCGACAGGTACCGGCCGAATCACCGAGCTGACCCCAAGGATGAAGAAGATGTTGAAGATATTCGACCCCACCACGTTGCCCACCGCAATGTCGGCATTGCGCCGATAGGCCGCCGCGGCCGACGTCGCCAGCTCCGGCAGCGACGTACCCACCGCCACAATCGTCAGCCCGATCACCGTCTCGCCCGCGCCCAGAGCCGTCGCCAGCCGAACCGCCCCATCGACCACCCACTTGCCCCCGACAACCAGGGCCGCCAACCCCACCCCGATCAACACTCCGATCCGCACAAGCCCCGGCCCCGCCTCCACACCGCCGCCGGGCACGCCCGGAATCTGTCTCTTATACACATCT
>DDXG01000345.1:15750-21326 GCA_002347125.1 Phycisphaerales bacterium UBA2266 | reverse complement strand
CGTCAGCAGGGCATCGCCGGCCAGCACGGCCGTGGCCTCATCGAAGGCCTTGTGGCACGTCGGTCGACCCCTGCGAAAATCGTCGTCGTCCATCGCCGGCAGGTCGTCATGCACCAGCGAGTAGGTATGCACCATCTCCACCGCCGCCGCGGCCGTCTCGGCGTCCGCATGAATGGACCCGGCGACCGCCTCGCAACTCCACAGCACCAGCACGCCGCGCACCCGCTTGCCGGGCGCCAGCAGCGTGTACTCCATCGCCTGCCGCAGGGAGGCATCCACCCGCCCGTCGCCCTCCAGCACCCGCCNNACTCGGCCGCGGCCTTGAGCCGGTCGAGAAAGTCCGCCTCCGGATGCTGCGTCGTCATCATGTGTTTCAGGTTATGCCCCGGGCTTTGGCTTTGCAACGGAAAACTCCAAGCTGTAGACTCGCTTTCGTATCGTACAGTGTGCATTGCGTGAGTCCGCTTGTGAGTGTGCAGAAGATACTCGTCCTCGGTGTAACCGCCTCCGGCAAGGGCCGGCTGGGTTTCGATCTGGCCCGGCGGCTGGACGGCGAGATCCTCAGCATCGACTCCATGAAGGTCTACCGCCGGATGGACATCGGGACCGCCAAGCCCTCGCCTGAACGCCGCCGGGAGGTTCCCTGCCACCTGATCGATGTCGTTGAACCCTCCGAGTCGTTCAGCGTCGCCGCCTTCCTTGAACGCACCGACCGCGCCGTCGCCGACATCCTCGCCCGCGGCAGGCCGGTCATCGGCGTCGGCGGCACGGCCCTGTATATCAAGACGCTCCTGTACGGCCTTTTCGATGGTCCGGGCTCGGATGAGACTATCCGCAACGAACTGCGCCAACGGACCCGGGTTGAGGGCTCGGCAAAACTCCACGCGGAACTGGCCGTTATCGATCCGACGGCCGCGGACCGCATCAACCCCAACGACGCCCGCCGCATCATCCGGGCTATCGAGGTCTACCGCCTGACCGGCCGGCCTATCTCCAGCTTCCAGACGCAATTCGACGCGGGGCTTGCTCGCCGCGGAGACTCCTCAACAGAAGATACCTCCGCGTTCTCCGCGGTGAAACCCACAACCGACGGCTGGACCCTCATCGGTCTGCGCCGCGACAAAGCCGAAGAAAGCCGCCGCATCAACGCCCGTGCCAGGGGGATGATCGAGAGCGGCCTGGTCGAGGAGGTCCGCGGCCTGCTGGCCGAGGACAAGCCCCTGAGCCAACAGGCCCGCGCGGCCATCGGTTACGCCGAGGTCATCGAACACCTCGCCGGGCATCTGACTCTCGACGAGGCCGTGGAGCAAATCAAGATCAATACCCGCCGACTGGCCAAGGGCCAGCGAACCTGGTTCAAGACCTTCCGTAACGTCCACTGGCTCGACGTGGCCGGCGACGAATCCCCGGAGCATGTCCTCAGCCGTGCCGAATCGCTCCTGTTCCAGACCCAATAGAGGTCAGGGCAGCCACGGGGGGCCGCCCTCCGGCCGTCAGGCCGTCGCCAAGGCGCGTTCGGCGTGGAGGACCGCGGCCGTATCGCCGAGGACAAGCTGTCTGACGAGGCTCGACGGCATGACCCTCATGCCCATCCCGAAGACCTTCTCCTCCACCATCGACGCAATGGTCCGCGCCGTCTCGGGTGAGATGCCCCGCTTGTCCACAAGGTCCCGCACGATCCGTCCTTTTTCCCAGGGCTGGCGGCCGTCCGCGCCGCCGTTCCACAAGAGCGCCGCGTCCTCGGCGCCTTCGACGTCGATCGGCGCGACCTCAATCCGCCGGCGCTTGAGTTGGCGCTCGTAGTGGTGCTCACTCAGCGCCGCCGCGGCGTCCTCGTGGCCCGTGGAAGAAAGGACCACCTTGACCATGGATAAGATCTCGCTGCTGGCCACGCGGCTGCGCCGGCCTTCGTGATAGAGATAGTACGTCACCACGTCCGCCAACTGCTCGGCCAGGTAGACGTCCGCCCGGCCCACGCGCCCCAGCGCCGCATTGATCGTACCCATCACCTTCGTGTGCAGGTAGGGCTCGACGCCGCCGTCGGCCTTTATGACCCTGAGCTGCGACCGCATAGCCTTCTTTTGCCTCCATGCAAAAAATCGGTCCGCTTCACTTACCCGCCGAAGAGCTTCAACTGCTCCATCGGCTCACTGTTGCCAATTGCCTGTGTCACTTCTTCGATCAACTCGCCGGCATCCCGGAAGTCGCGATAGACGCTGGCGAACCGGATGTAGGCGACCTTGTCCGTATCCCGCAGGTGCCGCATGACGCTCTCGCCGATGAACGCCGACGAGACCTCCTTGTCGGAGTTGCGGAAGATGTCTTCTTCGACCTTGTCGGCGATCTCCTGGATTTGCTCGGCGGAGACCGGCCGCTTGTAACAGGCCTTCCGCAGACCCGCCAGGACCTTATCCCGGTCGTACGGCGCCCGCGAGTTGTCCTTCTTCACGACGTACAGCTTGAAGCTCTCGCCGATCTTCTCGTAGGTCGTGAAACGCCGCTCGCACGCCAGGCACTGCCGCCGGCGCCGGATAACGCGCCCTGCCTCGCTCGAACGCGAGTCAATCACTCGGTCCCGATCTTCCTTGCAGAACGGACATCTCATAGCTTTTCTCTTTACCCTCATCGGCCCCGTACGACCGTGGCCGCCATCAAAGCCCGTCCTACGCTGTACGTCAAGGCAATACCACATTTGGACTTGCACCGATTCTAAGTCCAACATCTAGTATGTCAAAGGAAATATTCAGGCAAATTGCCTGCCCAAGGCATGGGCGGGCAGGCAATGGGCCGAGGCATAGCTGCTCGATGCCCCAGACCGGCCGGCCGGGGCGTCCTGCACTGCGGGCGCATAAAAAGAGCCTCTGCGCCTGGAACGCAGAGGCTGACTCGGAAAGAAACTTACATAGCCCCCCCAATTGACTGTGGCTGCGGCCCCGGCTGTGGCGAGCACACCCGGAACCGACGACACCGGCCGCAACCGCACCCGGCCGAGCCTCTCCAAGCCCCGAGGCCGAAAGCGCCGAGCGACCTGCATCGCCCAAGGGCCGCCTTGGGCCCTTGTCTTTCCACCCAAAGTCTACGATAGAAAACGCCTGGTGCAAATCCCGCCGGATTTTTTCTTATCACGGCAAGACCTTTCCGCGGCGTAGAGGCGTCTATTGCTCTTCCACATGGGCCGCGGCGCGCAGTTCGTCCACGAAGACCTCGACCGCCTGGTCCTCCTTCTGTCGGCGAAGGGCGTCATCCACTTGCTCCCTGATGTCCTTGAGCGGGCGGATATCCGACGGACGGCGGTCGTACACTTTGGCAATATGGAAACCAAACCGCGTCCGAAAAACATCGCTGACCTGACCGGCGCTGAGGTGGAAGATCACGTCCTCAAACTCCTCCACCATCTGCCCGCGCGCCACGTATCCGAGATCACCGCCCCGGTCGTTGCAGTCGCTGTATCGGTCCACGATCCCCTCAAAAAGCGCGCCGGTATCGAGGTCCTTCTTCGCCTGGCGCATGGCCTGCAGGGCGTCGGCCTCGCTGGTCTGCCAGTTGACGTACTTGACCATGTGCGCGACGCGGACCTGCTCAGGCGAGCGAAACTGCTCCCTGTTCCGCTCGTAGTATTCGCGTATCTCGGCCTCGGACGGCTTGGCGGCCTTCTTACGCACGCCGTCGAGCCGCCGCTCCACCTTCAACTGCAACGCAATATCCTCACGCAGCTTCGCCAGGGCCTGGCCGGAATACTCCTTGGCGAAATCCTCCTCGTCGGCGTACTGTTTCTTGATCCGTTCAATCGTCGCGTCAATCTCCTGCTCCGTGACCTCGCCGCCGTGGGCCTGCGCATCCTGGGCCACGAGCACCCGCTCGATCACGTTCTCCTTCGACCAGTCCAACAATTGGGCCTCGCGCTGGTCGGCGGGCTGGTCCGCGAAGGCCTGCTCGTAGTGCGGCCGCAACCGCTCGGCCTCTTCCTGGACGGTCGCTTCTTCAATCACTTGTCCATTAACCTTCAATACCATCTTGCATTCCTAAGAGACGATATACCAGCGGCGACGTATGATATACGAACAACGACTTACCCCCGCGCTTTCGCAAACCAGTCCGGGTCCTGCGCGAGTTTCTCGCGGGCCTCCTCGGTCATCATGGAAAACGCCGGATGGTTCGATTCCCACGCCCGGTCCGTGTAGGGCGCGGTCCGCATCTTCTCGATCTCCGGCGCCGCCTCGCGGAAGTAACTGCCGTAGATATGCAGCGAGTCGCTGATGTCCACGTATCGCCCGACCGCCACCGTTTCGCCCGTCTTCTCGGCGATCCGCTCGGCGATGGTGCGCTGCAAGTCCGTCAGGGCATAGACGTTCATGAACCACGCCTTGTACAAATCGCGGCTTCGCCAGTGCGTGTTCATGCTCAGGGTCCAGCCGCCCGCCTCGTCGGCCAGCAGCCGGCACCAGAGGCGCTGCAGGCACGGCGGATCGTCCGTCCGCGGGTCCGCCGTTGGCATCCAGGTGATCGCCTGGGCCCGGCGGGTGTGGCCGGCGGCCGAGAGGGCGTCGACGATGTACTGAATCTGGTCGACGGCCTTGAAGGGCTTGGGCGAATCGGCCCGGCGGATGTTCTCCACAGGGCTGTAGGCGAACAGCCGCTCGTGGTACGTATAGGTCCACTTGCCGGCTGCCGGGTCGATCCAGTGGTCATGAATGCCGTTGACCACCTCCTGGCGGTAGGCCTCCAACTCCTCCGGACCGCCCGGAAAGTTCTTGTGAATCCGGGGCTCGGCGAACGGATCGGCCACCGTGATCATCACCGTCGCATCCCGGCTTGGCGGGTCCTGCGGCTTGTCATACTGCGTCTTGACCCGGACTCCGTGGTCCCAGACGGCCAGCACCGCCTGCTCCCAGGCCTGCGGCAACGTCTCGGCCGTGATGCTGATCGTGGGAATCCCCGCCGTGCTAACCGCCGTCGTCATCTGCTGAGTCCTCCTTGTACTAGGGCTTGGGCTGAACCTGGAACCGCGTCAGGTCGCGTTCATCTTCGGTGATGTTGTACATCTTCCAGTACCGGTCCGGGATATCCGCCAGCGTCCGCCGGGCGTAGAAATCGTAGATGCTCCCCGGGTACCGCTGCATCAGCTCCCGGCACTTGTCGGTCATCTCCTTGTAGCCCATTCCCGTGGGCAGCCGTCCCATCTTCCGCTTCTGGACGATCCAATCCCACAGCTTCTCGGCCTCGAACTTCTCAGCCTCCTCCAGCTCGCGGAAGCTGTATTGAGGCTCGGCCGCCACCGGCGCCGGGGGCGTCGGCTGCGGTGTGGACGGCTGGGTCGGCGGCGNNTGGCTCGGCTCGGCGCGCAACCGCGCCTCATCCTGCTCCCATGTGTCATAGACCGTCTTGGACCGTTCCGCCTGCACCCCCGGCGAGGGGGCCGAATCGCCGCTCGGCCAGAAGACCGCCGCGCCGATCAATACCGCCACGACCGCCACGGTTCCAACCGCCACTTTCAACCATATCGAGTCCATAGACTATCCCATCCGGGCCCACAGGCCACTCAAACAAACCCAATCATGTGTCTGTTCATCATAGCA
>DDXG01000345.1:0-15662 GCA_002347125.1 Phycisphaerales bacterium UBA2266 | reverse complement strand
CGTCGAATCGCGGGGTTGACTTGCGGCCCCAGCTGACGTAGCATGAGTGTCTGGTCCGATTGACCGGACGTAAGTTACCTATGCAAAGGCAATTATGTTCACCGGACTCATCGAGGCAACGGGCGTCGTCAGGTCGCCGGCACGTGCGACCGGGGCGGCCGCTGCGCTGACGGTGGACCTGGGCCCTATCGCCGCCGAATGCAGGGTCGGCGACAGCATCGCCGTCAACGGCGTATGCCTGACCGTAGCGGGCATCGAGGGGGGCAACGTCTGTTTTGACCTGAGCCGCGAGACCCTGGAGCGGTCGAGCCTCGCCCGCCTGCGGGCCGGCGGCAAAGTCAACATCGAACGGGCCCTGCCGGCGACCGCGCGCCTGGGCGGCCATATTGTCCAGGGCCACATCGACGGAACCGCGCGGATCGCCGCCATCGACCGGCGCGACCGCTACGCCGACATCCGGTTTTCCGCCGACCGCCGACTACTCGGCGGGATGGTGGAAAAGGGCTCGATCGCGGTCGACGGCATCAGTCTGACCATCGCGGCGGTGGACCGCGAGTCCTTCACGGTGGCCGTCATCCCCGAGACGCTCGCCCGCACGACCCTGGCCGGCGCCAGGGCCGGCGACCTGGTGAACATTGAGACCGATATCGTCGTCAAGGCGGTGCATAAATACCTGGATAACGTCCTGCCCTCAGAGACCGGGTTGACCGTGGAGAAACTCAAACAAATGGGCTTCTAGCCCCGTGCTGTGGACTTCTTTGTGAACGGCGGCAGCCACAACTCGATCACCTCTCAGCCCGTCATCGGGATCACGATGGGCGACCCGGCCGGCATCGGTCCGGAGGTAGTGGTCAAGGCCCTGGCGGATCCGGCCCTTCGGCGGGCCGCCAAGTATGTGGTCTTTGGCATGAACGAGCAGCTCTGCTACGCCGCCGACCGCGCCGAGATCGAGCCCTTCTGGGGCCGCCACCAGCACGAGAAGATCAGCCGCGACTACCCCCACAAGGTCGTCGTCGCCGACTATGACGAGTATTCCATGCCGCCCTGGGTCAAGGGCCCCAGCCGCATCGCCGGGGAATCATCCATGCGGTTCTGCCTGGACGCCATCGACGCGGCCCGACGCGGCCTGGTTGATGCCATCGTCACCGCGCCCATCAGCAAGGCAAGCTGGAAGCTCGCGGACTCCGAATGGACGGGCCACACCGAGATGCTCGCCGCCCGCACCCGGAGCCCTCGCAAGGTTATGATGTTCGTCGCCGGCGACCTGCGGATCGCCCTGGCCACCATCCACGAGGCCCTGTTCGAGATCCGCCACAAGTTCACCATCGGCTGCGTTTTCGAGCCGATCGATCTGCTCAACAGCGCGCTGCGGGAGTATTTCGGGCTCGATCACCCGCATATCGCCGTGGCGGCGCTCAACCCGCACGCCGGCGAGGACGGTCAGTTCGGCGACGAGGAGAACCGCATCATCCGGCCGGCCATCCTGCTGGCCCAGGAGCAGGGCGTCAACGTCAGCGGTCCGTACCCGGCCGATAGCCTCTTCCTGCGGGCCGCCGGCGGCGAATTCGACGCCGTCGTCGCGATGTACCACGACCAGTGCATGATCCCGGTCAAGCTGCTGGCGCCCAAGACGGCCGTCAACGTCACGATCGGCATCCCCATCATCCGCACCAGCCCCGCCCACGGAACCGCCTTCGACATCGCCGGCAAGAATCTGGCCTGCCCCGACAGCATGAAATCCGCCATCGAGACCGCGATCCGGATGGCCCTGACCCGCAGGCATAACCAGGCCGCCCGGCGCTCCGCCGACGTCCCGCCCCTGCGGCGATGACCGGCCTAGGCGAGCGTGCCGTGGCGGATCCAGCATCGAGGGTCGAGCATCGAGCCATGCAGACCAAGCAACAAATCCGCCAACTGCTCGCCGATGCGAGCGTCAAGCCGAACAAGCACCTCGGCCAGCATTTTCTCATCGATCTGAACCTCATCCGCCTGCTGGTGGACACGGCCGAGATCGGTTGCGGCGATGTGGTCCTGGAGGTTGGCTGCGGCACGGGTTCGCTTACGGAGGCCATCGCCGAACGCGCCGGCGCCGTTATCAGTGTTGAAATCGACGCCACGCTCGCCCGGATCGCCGGCAGTGCCCTGGGGCACTGCCCAAACGTCCAGCTTATCAACACTGACGCGCTGGCGAACAAGAACACGATCCATCCCAAGGTCGTCGAGGCCATCAGCAAGGCCCTGACCCGTGCCGCAGGCGCCGGAGCCGACTATCCAGCATCCGGCATCCAGCATCCGGCATCGGGTCCCGGCCGCCTGCTGCTGGTGGCCAACCTCCCCTACCAGGTCGCCAGTCCGCTGATGATCAACCTGATCACGGGTCCGTTGGTCGCCGACGCCATGTATGTGACGGTCCAGAGGGAGGTGGCCGACCGGATGACGGCCGAGGCGGGCACGCGGGATTATGGCCTGCTGGGTGTCCTGCTGGCGGCGACGGGCCGCGTGCGGACACTGCGGACCCTCAAGCCGTCCGTCTTCTGGCCGGCGCCGCAGGTCGATTCGGCGATGGTCGCGTTCGTCCGCGACCCGCAAAGGGCCGGGCGGATTGGGGATATGGCGCTTTTCGCCGAGGTTCTGGGGCTGTTTCTCGGCCACCGGCGCAAGATGCTCAAGTCCGCCGCCCGGCTGGCCCAGGACCGTCTGGCGGCCATCGACGACTGGCCCGCCGTCTTCGACGCCTGCGGGATAGACCCGAACCTCCGGCCCGACCGGCTTACGCCCGATGAGTATGTTGCCGTGGCCAACGCCTGTGGTCGCCGACTGGCCGGTTCTACGGAATGGTGATGAAGGCCGTTTCGAGGAGGCGGGCCATCCAGGGCAGATCCACCACGAGCAGCAGGGCCACGACCGTGGTGAGCAGGGCGACGTAGATCATGAAGGGCGTCTCCCGCCAGAGGTCTTCGGGCCGCTGGACCACGGAATTGGGCTTGAGGCCCAGGTGGAAGTACCATGCGAACAGGCCGCCGAACAGCGGCAGGCTCAGCAGCAGCTCCAGGCGGTACTTCACGAGGAACACGCCCAGGAAGAACGCCGAACACATCGCATAGAGAAACGCCGAGACCAGCAACTTCTCCTGCGTGTAGTATCGGAACGACCGGCGGTACAAGGCGGCGGAGTCGGCGTTGTTGAGAAAGCGGTACTCGGCATAGCGTTTGATCGCCATGAGAAACGCCCCTCCCATCCAGTATCCCAGGACGAGGCTCGACGGCGGCAGGGTCGCGGGCTCGACGGCCAGCCAGCCCAGCAGCAGGCGGATGGGGTTGTTCACCGATTCCGACAGGACATCGAGGTAGATCACGTCCTTGGTGCGCATCGGGCGCAGGTTGTAGACCACCCCCATGATCAGAAATGCCGCCGTAACAACGAGATACGGCACGGAGAGCACATAGGCCAGCAACAGCCCGGCCGCCGCCAGGACGGCGTATTCCAGCAGTACCATTGGCAGGCGCACCCGCCGAATCACCGACGGGCGGGCCTTCTTGAGCGGATGATAGCGGTCGAACTCGGCGTCGAGCCACTCGTTGAGCACATAATTGGCCGACGCCGCCAGGGACGCACTGGCCAGGGCAAGCAGCACCGGCCGGACGATTTCGCCCGCGCCGGCCCCGGCCAGCAGCGCGGCAAAGGCCGCCCCCGGCAGCATGAACAGGTTCTTGAACCAGTGGCTCGGTCGAGCGATCGCAATGTAGCTCTTAAGCCCCATCTGCCATTCCAGCACTTGGAGACTGTCTCGAAACGCGACTCCTTCACGCAGCCCTTCTGGACCCCTGTCTGCGCAGGGGTGACATCGTCACTTCCGAACTCAAGGCCGGGTTCTGCGCCGAGTCCGCTGGCGAGCCTGCCTTCGCCCGCGACACGTCAAATAGCACACGCACAGGCCACGACTCTGTCATGCCTGCGCAGGCAGGCATCCAGAACGATTCGCGGCCGCCCTCGACTACCCGGCCCGGTCCGGACCGGCACCTGCGCAGGGGCGACAAGCCGCCGGCCCGGCGACCTCAAAGATGCCCAGCAGGGAGTCGCCGAAATTGACCGGCAGGACGATTCTACGAGAAAACCGCGGGCCCCGCATCCTCAAAAACCTCGGAAGGTACCGCCCCACCCGTTCGATAATGTAATCCAGCGGGAAGTACCAGGGCGGCCGATACACCCGCAGGAGCTTCAGGCCCGCCTTCTCACCGGCCAGGCGCAGCGTCTTCTTGTGGAAATATCCCACGTGCGCGACGCGGTAGTGCCACCACCGCCGCCCCAGCAGCCGCGCGGCGACGGACCGCACATCCGGCGTCACGACGGCCACCAGGCCGCCGGCCGCGGCGACCTGACGAGCTTCTCTCAGCAGCCCCACGGGGTCTGCCACATGCTCGACAACGTCCATCACGACGACCACGTCATACGGCCCGTGAGCCTCCGGATGCGGCAGGACCCCCTGATGCACCGTCAGCCCATGCTGCCGCGCCCTCTCGCACAACCACCGCGACGGCTCCACCCCTTCTGCCTCATAGCCCATCGCCTTCGCCTGCTCCAGGAGTATCCCGCTGCCGGCCCCGACGTCGAGCAGTCGGCCCCGTAACATGGGCACCCCGCCCGTGCCTGTTGAAGACCCGTCACACCGCCGAAACCGCTCGATCCGCTCCAGCACTTTGCGCGCCTGAATCCCCCGCGCCCGCCGATCCTCTTCATACCGAGGGTCCTCCAACCGCTCGTAGAATCCCAGCGTTTCCCCCAGGCCGGGACACTGCAGGAACCCGCAATCGCCGCAGCGATAGATATCGGCCGTCATGCCGTAGTCGCTGTTGGTGATGCGAAAGTCCTCGGCCGCGAGCGGCCGCCCGACGTTGCCGGGCTTATCGAGTTCGAGTCCCCCGGCCCCGCATATCCGGCACACGAATCGGCCACTGCATTCCTGGCTCAACGCATCCATGCCATCTTCTCAAGAACACTGAACGCAACCTTACCGCCCGCCTAGGCCCTGCCGTCGCCAAGATGCTCGGCCACCTTCGCGGCCGTCGGATGCTCGATGACGCCGCGCTCGGTAATAATCGCCGCGATATCGCCCGCATCGGTCACGTCAAAGGCTGGGTTGTAGACGCCTACGCTGCCCGGGGCCGTTCGCACGCCAGCGAACGCAGCCACCTCATCGGGGCAGCGCTGCTCAATGGGGATCCGGCCGCCGTCGGCCAGCGACAGATCAAATGTGCTTGACGGGGCCGCCACGTAGAACGGCACGTCGTGCCGCTGCGCCAGGACGCTCAGTCCATAGGTCCCGATCTTGTTGGCCGTATCGCCGTTGGCGGCGATGCGGTCGGCCCCGGTGATCACGCACTGCACCTTGCCCTGCTTCATCAACCATGCGGCCATGTTGTCGCACAGCAGCGTCACGTCGATGCCCGCCTGGCGCAGCTCCCACGCCGTCAGGCGCGCCCCTTGCAGCAGCGGGCGGGTCTCATCGGCATAGACCTTGAACCGCCGGCCAGCCCGGTGCGCCTCGAACATCGGCGACAGCGCCGTGCCCTGCCCGGCCGTCGCCAGGGCCCCGGCGTTGCAGTGCGTCAGCACCCCTGCCCCCTCGACAATAAACCGTATCCCGTTGACGCCGATCCGCCGGCACATCTCTATATCCTCGTCGCAGATCGCCTGGGCCTCCGCCAACACCCTTTCCCGCAGCGCATCGGCGCTGCACCCCGGCTGGGCGGCCGCGAACATCTTGGCCGCTGCAACCACCCGATCCAGGGCCCAGAACAGATTCACGGCCGTCGGCCGCGACGACGCCAGATAATCGCGTGCCTGCGCCAGCCTGTCGAGTCCCTCTTTGGCGCCGCCTATCCCGCCGCTGCTTTGCAGGGCCAGCACCAGGCCATATCCGGCCGAAACCCCTATCGCCGGGGCGCCCCGCACCGCCAGCGTCCTGATCGCCTCCCACAAGGCATGCACATCGCGGCAGTCCAGGTACTCCAGCCGCCCCGGCAAGAGCCGCTGGTCGATCAGCCTCAGATACCCATCGACGCCGCCTATCCATTCCAATGTCTTAACCGCCATCGGGTCCTTTCCGGCTCCTGGCAGGAGTCCACAACTCCCGACAAGCGGTCATGTTAGCGGTTCACCCGGTCCAAGACAAGGGCATCCTGGGCGAACAGGGCGATTCGCAGGGAGGACCGGCGTCAGAGGTCGTTGAACGTCTTGTACTCGACGTCGTCGCCCAGGGCGGCGATGCTGTCGATCATCGCCTTGAAGTTCTCCAGCGTGATGTCCTGGGGCTGCGACATCTCAAACATGTGACAGTGCAGCGCCATCAGCGCCCCGTGCGCCTTGGCATAGCCCAGATAGATCGCCACCTTGTCGTAGACGACGTCGGAGACGTTCAGAGACGACCGCCACCACGAGTGGGGCGTGGTCTTGGGCTGGAGCCACGTCTGGCTGGAGGTGCCCACTTGGCGGACATGCACGTCCGAACCGACGCCGGACCAGTTCGGCTGTGTTCCGCGGATGATCGTCACATACTCCCGCATCAGCATGATATCCTCCTGCTGCAGACGCATCCCGGCCCATGTGTCGGTCCCGCTTGGAATGACGTACACGTCGACGCCGTCGGTGAGACCCTGTTCCTCCAGGAGTTGGCGGCTCCGGCGCATGTACGCCCGCTTCTGTGAGAGCGTCCCTTTTGAGGGGTAGGCGTCCAGGTGCTGGCACATCTGCACCATGCCGGTGCGATGAAACCGCCGCAACTGCTCCCACGTCATGTATCCGGGCGCGCCGACGTTGCAGGGATTGACCGCGATATAGACCGGAATGCCCTTGCTCAGGCAATACTGGACGGCCGGGATTTGATTGACGTGCTGGTCGTCGAAACCCAGAAGCAGCCAGGCCTTGCTCGTATCCTCGGGCCAGGCCTCGAATCGGTCGAACACGATCCTCGCATCATTGACAGCGTTGTACGACCGCGCGCGGAGGATGACCCCGGTGGACGGATTCGCCTGGTTGTAACCCCCAAACACGCCCGATATGGCGAAGGAACCTGAATTCCAGATGATGTCATGGTAGCCCGGCGTCACGGGCGAGAAGTTCCACTTGGCCCCGACGGTGGCGCCCGGCTTGGGGGGGTTGTCCTGTGTCAGAAAGAACTGCAGGCCCGAATCGCCCGTCTGAGCCTCCATCTGACCCTGGCTGAGGACCCGATAGACAAGCCGGTAACTCATGGCCGTGCCCGGCACGTTCATGGCCCGCCACAGCCAGCAGGTGTAGTTGTCGGCGCTGGGGGAGACGCCCGTGACCCGTGTGCCGGTTTCAGAGAACATCACGTTGTCGAGATTGTCATTGGCCGCGAGAGTCGCGAAAGCGGCAACCGCCGTCCAGTCCGTATGGACGAAGTTGTCCGCCACGGTAATCAACCGCCGATGACCGACGACGACCCGGCGCGGGCGGCATAGCATATCCAGGGAGGCATCGAAGGGCACCGGCACATTCGAGAGCCAGTTTTTGCACAACAGGGACTGGTCGAGCATGTCCACCATGCCGTCTTTATTGATGTCGCCCGGATTGAATTCCTCCGCCAAGGCGGAGCCCGCCCACAACAGGAGCGCAACGATACCAGGAATTGCCCACTTCTCCATTGCCCTGACCTCTGACTATGCACTTGTCCCGTGAATCACGGCATCACAGACACGCCCGTCTCCCGCACAGGGGAGGCTGCATTAACCGCGCCTATTATACCCATCGGCCGCGGCAAAATGCAAGCAAATTCCCTCCGTCATCCGGTCTTCGGCCGTGCTCGACACGGGAAGGGTCCAATAACCCGACAAGTTGCCTGGGGCCGCCCCTCCGCCGCCGGAATCAGCCGTAGATCCTGCCCTGGCGGTAGTCTTCCCAGGCGGGTTCGAAGGCCTTGCGGCCGGTGGGAATCGGCCGAACCGGCGTCTCGACGCAACCGAACAAGTCCGGTTTAGCCGGGTCGTACCAGACCCGCAGGACGCAGGCCCGCAGGCGCTCATTCTCGGGCCTAAAACGCATCGGCTTACCCGTCGCCGCGTCCAGCACGGCGGGGTGGATTTCCATGCCCCCCTCATCCAGCACCAGGTACGAGCCCCGCGAGCCGCCGCCGGCCTCCAGCAGTGCGACGATTGCCTTGAGATAGGCGACGCTGCACAAGGCCAGGTGCTCGGCCTGCACCGCCCGTAGCAGGGCCTTGGGACCATCGACGGCGAAACCCGCCCGCCCGATCCGTTTGTACAGTCCGAAGGCACCGGCGAGGGACTGGCGGGCCCCGTCCAGCCGCCGGACATGGCCGCCTTCGGCCGTCATCCGCCCTTGAATCTCAGCCACCACCTGGCCCGCAACCAGCCCCGTGGAGGCCGCAAGACCATCCAGTCTGGCCACCACCGCCTCAATCGCCTCATCCACCCCCGCCCCGTACTGGGCCACCTGCGACCCGTAGGCGTTGGCAATGTACTCGGCCGCCCGCAGGCCGCCCACCTGGCCGGCGTTCAGCGCCGAGCCGCCCGGCCGTTTGACCCCGTGCGTGCCGGCCATTTCGCCGATGACGAACGTGTGCGGGATGTTCGACTCCCACCACTTGTTCACCGCGAAACCGCCGTTGTTGTGCTGGGCGCAGACGGCTATCTCTAGCGGCTCGGTATGCAGGTCAATGCCGTTTTCGCAGTATATCTCGATGGCGAGCGGGTTCATGTGGGCCAGGCGCTCGATGGGCAGGGCCTGCAACGCCCCGGCCCGCTTGAGGTACTCGGCCGCCTCCGGCTCCAGGTCCTCCAGGCTGAATTGCTGCATATTGCCCTGCGCGACCGGATTGCGGCGGAAGTCCAGGAATACCCGCCGACCCCGCTGCGTCTCGTTGAACACCAGGATGTCGATCAGCGACGAGCCGTGCCCCGCGATCCGCTGGGGGTCGAACGGCCACTGATAGCCCTTGAGGAAGGTGGCCGTCGCCATCCGCCGCATCGAGTCGAAGAACTCGGCCAGGAACTCCCGCTCGTCGCGGCCGGCGGCGTCCGTGCTGAATATCCGCGGGATTGCCTGCATATACGTGCCGCTGACGTTCCAGCGGAACTTGGTGCTCGCCAGGCCGAACTGCGACTCAGTGAGGTTCTCGGCGGCCAGGCCCGCCCGAAAGGCCAGCCCGTGAATCCCTAGCTGGCCCCTGGGGTATACGCTTGTCTGGTACATCTCGCCCGGCCCCCCGGCTGCCAGCACCACGTTGTCCGCCAGAAACACCGTCAGTTCGTAATCGCCGTGTGGTGAGGGTGCCTCGCCCCTGTCTGACACGGGCAAGATGCCCGTGCTACGGGTCGCGGGCGTTTCGCCTGAAGCCTGAAGCCTTGTGCCCTTATGCTCTTGTGCTCTTATGCCCTTGTTATCAATGGTGGCCACACCCACAATCCGCCGGTCCTGCCCCTGCCCGACGACGAGCAACTCCACGACCTCCTGCCTGTCGAATATCTCAATCCCGTAGCGCTGCACCTGTCGCTGGAGGGCCTCGGCCATGAACCGGCTGGTCTTGGGCCCGGCGGAGGTGGCGCGTTCGTATTGCGTATTGCGTCGGTCGTCGCTCGTTTCTCGCATTGCGTATTGCGTGGAGGCTGACGCCTGGGGCCTGACCCCTGAAGCCTTATGCTCTTGTGCTCCTGTGCTCTCTTGTTCGTCCGTCGTCCGTCGTCCGTCGTCTCTCGTCTCTCGTGGGGCATCGTGGTCCGTCCGGTAGCCGACGAACGAGCCCATCGCGTCGGTGGGAAATGGCACGCCCGCCTGGACGAGGTGGTAGAACTCCCGCAGGGAGCCTAGCCCCTCGGCCAGGGCCAGGTCGCCGTGGCAGCAGCCCGCGGCCGTCAGGGTCGCCGCGAACGCCTCGGCGCTGTCGGCCGCGTCGGGACTGGTGCCCAGCTTGTAGTACGTCTGCTTGTCCGAGCCGCTCATCCGCGAGGCCCCCAGCCCCAGCCCCCCCGTCACCAGCGCAATCCGCTCGCCCGGCCGCTCCACGGCCCGCCGCTCCATGAACTCATACAGGTGCACCGCGCAGTTCATCCCCGCCGCCCCGGCCCCCACGATAACCGTGTTGTACCGGTGAATCCTGACCGTCCGGCCGCTTATTACCCTGCTTTCCATGGGACTCGTATTTCGTATTGGATCGGGGTGGCGGCCTTTGCCGAAGGCAAGGGCCGGATCGAACCAGCCCTTCGCTCCGCGAAAGGCTGCCACCCAACTCGTTCGTATTTCGTATTGCGTATTGCGTATTGCGCCGGGTGGCATCGCTTGCATCAAGCAAGGGACCGCCCCTGACCAGGCCCATCGTAATGACTGAATCACGCCAATCAAAGGAATTCCCGTTCGCGTTCGACCGGCAGGCATGGAGAAGACCATCGCCCCGCCATTGCCACCAGCCTGTTCCCTCCCGGAACAAGGCCCGCAAGTTCGCCGAAGAAACGGCTTGCATCGTCCCGGAGGCACGACACAATATGCTATGACTGCCGCTCGCGCTGGCCCGCTGGCCAGCCAGACCAATGCGCCAGGACCTACGCGAGAACAACAAGAGAAATGAGTATGGCGTCCACGCAATTCCGGAGTTCATCAACCTCAAGCGGATCGAAGGCGAAATCACACATGTGCTTGCGGAGGTGGCCCAATGAGTGATAAGGATACCCCCCGTCCCGATGGCGAAATCGTCCTTTACCAGCCCCAGGAAGGCGGCGGGCAGATTCGCGTGCTGATCGAGGGCGAAACCGTCTGGCTGCCCCAGGCCATGATCGCGGAGTTGTTCCAGACCTCGGTTCCGAACATAAACATCCACCTCAAGAACATTTACGAAGAAGGTGAACTCGACGAGGCGGCAACCATTAAGGAATACTTAATAGTTCGCCAGGAGGGCTGCCGCCAAGTCTCCCGCAAGGTGCTGCATTACAGCCTGGACGCCATTCTGGCCGTCGGTTACCGCGTGAAATCCCCCGTCGCAACGCGCTTCCGGCAATGGGCCACGGCCCGTCTGCGCGAGTACCTGGTCAAGGGCTTCACGCTGGACGATGAGCGGCTCAAGGGCGGGCGTGGGCCGGCGGACTACTTCGATGAGCTGCTGGCCCGCATCCGCGAGATCCGCGCCAGCGAGGCGCGGGTCTACCAGCGCATCCGGGAGATCTTCGCGCTGGCCTGCGATTACCGCGAAGGCGAAGAGGAGACGCAGCGCTTCTTCGCGAGCGTGCAGAACAAGATGCACCACGCCGCCACGGGCATGACGGCCGCCGAGATCATCCGTCGGCGAGCCGACGCCCGCAAGGCCAACATGGGCCTGACCGCGTGGAAAAGCGGACGCGTCCTGAAACGCGACGTGGGTACGGCCAAGAACTTCCTCGACGCCGGGGAAATTGACACGCTCAACCGCATCACCGTCATGTTCCTCGACCAGGCTGAGTTCCGAGCACAGCGACGGCAGGACATTCACATGCGCGACTGGGAGGGCTTTCTCGACAAGTTCCTGAGCGATACTGAACTGCCCGTGCTCGTCGGCCCTGGGTCCGTGAGCCATGACGAGGCCCTCGACTGGGCGCATCGGCAGTACGATGCCTTCGCCGAGCGCCGGCGGCTACAGGCGGAAGCCCAGGCCGAGGCCCGGTACGTCGAAGACCTGCGGACCTCCGCGAAGACGATCGAGTCGACTCGGAAGAAGCCCGCAAGGAAGAAACCGCCCGGACGACAAGAGAAATGAGTATGGCGTCCCCGCAATTGCAGCGCGGGCCGGTTCACGCAAGCAACTGTAAGGAATGGAGACTTGACAGAGCCGCTCGACGGGGGGTAGAGTACCTAAATATGCCAGGCGGAAATAACACATGGATGGCACAGTATCTGAAGCCCAACGCCCCGTTTCGGCCGTACTATAAGACCGACAGAGGCGAAGCTTATTTGTGTGATACCATTGAATTCCTGCCCCATGTTCGCGACGCATCGGTGGACTTGATCCTGACTTCGCCCCCCTTTGCTCTGAAACGAAAGAAGGAATACGGCAATGAGGACGAAGACAAATACTGCGATTGGTTCGTCTCATTTGCCCCCCATCTTCGGCGCATTCTCAAGGAGAATGGGTCGTTTGTGCTCGACTTGGGAGGAGCCTATAAACCGGGCTTCCCGGTTCGCTCCGTTTACCAGTTCGAACTGTTGGTGCGGCTGGTGAAAGAAGTCGGGTTCTATCTGTCGCAGGAGTTCTATCATTACAACCCGGCGCGCTTGCCGGCCCCGGCGGAGTGGGTTAATGTGCGCCGAGTCCGGGTCAAGGACTCCGTGAATGTCGTTTGGTGGTTATCCAAGACCCAGAACCCCAAAGCCGACAATCGTAAGGTGCTGCGTCCTTACAGCCGGAGCATGCAGACCTTGTTGAAGAACGGCTACAAGGCGAAGTTGCGCCCCAGCGGGCACGATATATCGGACAAGTTCTCCCGTGATAATGGCGGGGCGATTCCTCCAAACCTTCTTGAACTGTCAAACACAGACAGTAATAGTCGCTATCAACAGCTTTGTAGAGAACATGGGATCAAGGTGCACCCCGCTCGTTTCCCGCCTCAGTTTGCCGAGTTCTTCATCACGTTTCTGACCGACGAAGACGCCGTGGTCTTTGACCCCTTTGGGGGATCCAACACAACCGGATTGGTTGCCGAGAGACTAATGCGGCGTTGGTTCATTACGGAACTCTCCGAGGAATATTTGAAGGGCAGCAAGTTACGTTTTCTGGACGAGGGCGCATCCACGGCAGGAACGGAAGCCTTTTCGGAATCGGCGTCGCGCCAGGCCGACCTACTGCCTCTCTTTCCTGCCATTGAATGAACGAGCCCCTGCCAAAGCCCGAGTTACTGGACCGCCTCCTTGCCGCGGTCGAGGCCGCCGGGTGGCAAACGCTCATTGTAGAGCGGTCACATCCGTTCCTACTGCGATTGTTCAAGCGTGAAGAGCAAGGTTTTCTGAATGTCAGAATCTACGTTTGGAATTGCACCTCGGGCGGCAGGAATCGCCCCGCCGACGAATACCGAGTCCAACTCACCGGTGTTGTGCCCAAGGTTGCGACAGGAGAGACAACCTTGCTTCTCGGGTGGCATGAAGGCTACGGGGTGTTCGTCGGGTTTGACATCCGCAAGCACAAGGGCCAAGCGTCCGCCTCTCCTTCGATACAGGTCAAGGAAGCTTCGCTTCTCAATGCACATAATCACGCCTTCTCCGCTTACGAGCGCGCCAATGGGGAGATAGCGGTATGCTTCTGTCCTGAGTTCATTGTGGAATACGCGCTGAACCTTGCGAAACTCCACGGATTCACGGCAGAGGACCAGGCGGAGGTGGAGATACTCAATTCGATGGATGAGGTTGACGAAAAGGAGATCATGGCCAAGGTGCGGGACAGAGAGCGACGAGAGGTCATCGCGAGCATCAGGAGAAGGTACCGTGAGCATGATTTTCGCCGTAGAGTCTTGGCGGCGTATTCAGCAACTTGCGCTTTCTGTGGTCTGCAATTGAAGCTTGTCGAGGCCGCTCATATCGTTCCTGTTGCGGCCGAATCCAGCACGGACGAAACAGTCAACGGAGTGGCCCTGTGCTCTCTACATCACAAGGCATACGACCAGAATCTGCTCAGCTTCGATGACGTCTTCCGGATCGAAATCAGCGCTGCGGCCGTTTCTGAGCTGCGCAGGCTCAACTTGGTTGGTGGATTGGCGAGTTTTCAGAGAAGTCTGAAAAGCGCGATCATACTACCAGCCGACAAGCGAGACTATCCAGCCAAGCCATATATCATGGAAAGGCGCAGGGTGTGCAGGTGGCGTCCGTAGAGTAGTCTGCCGCCACATGCGATCTTGCGCCTCACAGGATATGCTACACTGGGCCTCAACAGCGTCCCTCTCCTGCGGGGCCTTGACGTGTAACACCACTTGCGGCGATCATGTCATATCCCTGTGAATGTCCTTCATCGCGAGGGGTAGGCGTCGATTTCTGAACCGCAGCGAACCCCAGTGGCCGGGGGTCTATCGACCATAACACTATGGTCCTTCATTCGCCGTTCCTTGTGGCTCGATGAGTTGCGGGCGGGCGAAGTCCTCGGTCATGGCCCTGGGCAGGACTCGGACGTTGCCTTCGACGTCGCAGAAGTACAGCGACGACGGGGATGGTTGGCGGCCGTGGCCGTCGGCCCAGAAGGCGTAGAAGTCCGGGTGCGCATCGACCGGCCGTCGGACGTAGGTATGGTTAACCGGGCTTTCCTGCGTCAGTTGCCGGACCATCCGCCAGCTTGCCCCCCTGTCGCGGCTGACCCACATCGCCACCTCGCCGCCGGGATTGTACGGCTGTGGCCCCGGCTGCGTCGGGGCGATCACCCGCCACGAGCCATCGGCCTCGATATAGAGCGAGCCCATATCGTAGTTGTTGTCCGAGGTGAAGGCCGGCCGTATCTCCCACTGCCCACCGGTCCACCGCGCCGTCGTCCACGTCCGCGGGTCGTTCTTCGGCCCCGATTCATACCCCTGGCTCGTGATATACAGGATCACCGGCCGCCCATCGCCGTCGAACCGGATGTCTTTGAGATACACGAGCAGGCCTTCCGCACGGTAGTCATACACCAGCGCGGCACAATTCGCATCGGTCAGCGGAACCTCCACGGGCCGTCCATCGGCCGTCCGCCAGGAGCCGCCGAGATCGGCCGTCTCGATGTAGTACAGATTTGTCCGCCAGTTGAGCCCCTGCGGCGACGGATGGTAGTTGAACGCCGTCCCCGCCCTGCAAGCCACATCAAATTCGTCACCCTGAGTGAAGCGAAGGGTCTGGGTTTCGAAAACGAGAGATTCTTCCCCTTCGCTTCGCTCAGGGTCAGAATAACACACCGCCTCTTGAGATAGTCTCTTATTCCAGGTCACGGCACTGATCTGATAATGCCCCTTGTCCATCGCCGCCAGCCGTTGCCAGGGCGACCACTTTGCCCCGTCGGCGCTGCTCATAAAGCAAATCGTCCGGTCCGCCGGGTAGTTGTACCGCGTGAAGAAGCACGCAAAGCCGCGGCCCTCCACATGCCAGGCCTGCATGTACGAGAAGTTGGTCAGCGGCACGTCGTTGCCGTCCTCGCTCTTCGTGGCGGCGACCTGCTCGAAGGCGTTCACATCATACGGCCGCACGCTCTTGTGGATGTAGGACGGCCGCCCCGTGCCGTGCGACGTCGAGAAGACCCACACGTACCCGTCGCCATCGACGCTGATGACCGGGTTGTCGTGCGCATCGTTCGTCCGCTTATCCAGCAGGATCGTCGGCCGCGGCACCATGCCCGTCTTGTGGTCGAAATAGGAGACCATGTGTATCAGGCGGCGGCCGTCATCCTTGGCTGCCCCGCCGTAACAGAAGAACGTCTTGTCCGCCTGCGGCCGGTACACCGCGAACGGCTGATGCTTCGCGCAGTACGTCCCCAGTCCCCCGCTGTACTTGTACACGTACTCATCCCCCGACGGCTGGTTCATGTACCATATCCCGCGATAGCCGTCGTCCTTGCCGTTGATGGTAACGGGCGGCTCCGATGCGCCGGCGGCATACGCCACAGAGGACACAGAGAACACAGAGATAATGAGATGCTTCGCTATGCTCAGCATGACAAG
>DDXG01000330.1 GCA_002347125.1 Phycisphaerales bacterium UBA2266 | reverse complement strand
CGGGTGGCGTTCATCACGGAGCGGCGCGGGGGGTATCTGCGGTGCGGGCGGGAGTGCCCCACGTACACGCTGTTCGATATGGCGGCCGATGGCGGGGACATCCGGTGCCTGAGCCCGCACGAGACGAATGAGTGGCATCCGAGCGTGACCAACGACGGGATGATCGTCTATACGCGGTGGGATTACGTGGACCGGTTCGGGTGCACGGCGCACCTGCCGTGGGTGACGACGCCCGATGGACGCGATGCGCGGGCGATGCACGGGAATTTCGCCCCGCGCGAGTTGCGGGCGGATATGGAGCTGGATGTGCGGGCGATTCCGGGTTCGCGGCGGTTCGTGGCGACCGGCGCGCCGCATCACGGGCAGGCGTTCGGGTCGCTGGTGGTCGTGGATCCGCGGATCGAGGACGATGATGCGATGGGGCCGGTCCGGCGGCTGACGCCGGAGGTGGATTTTCCCGAGACGCAGGGCGGGGCGCAGGTGTATGGGACGGCGTGGCCGTTGAGCGAGAAGTACTTTCTTTGCGTGTACGACCCGATGATGCAGCCGCGGGCGGGCCAGCAGGGAGGCCAGAGCCTGCGCGGCGGGTACGGGATTTATCTGCTGGATGCGTTCGGCAACAAGGTGCTGATCTACCGTGACCCGGAGATTGCGTGTCAGAGTCCGATGCCGCTGCGGCCGCGGCCGATGCCGCCGGCGATGCCGGAGATGTCCACGCGGTTGACGGCGGGCGGTGCGAAGACGAGGGACGAGGGACGAGGGACGAAGGACGAAGGACGAGCCGCCGGCCACGAGCCACCCCCGATGTACATCGGGACTGCCGCCGAGGCGACGATGGCGGTGGTGAACGTGTACGACACGCTGCGGCCGTGGCCGCGGGACCTCAAGGCCGGGGCGCTGCGGGTGTACCAGATTATCCCGATGTCGGTGCCGTCCGGCGATCCGCCGCATGAGATCGGGCTGCGGGAGCCGACGGCGGGCGATTCGGTGGTGCTGGCGCGGTATGTCCTGGGCACAGTCCCCATCGAGGCCGACGGCAGCGCACATTTCGTCGTGCCGGCGCTAAAGGAGTTGTTCTTCCAGGTGCTCGATGAGCAGGGGCTGGCGGTTCAGTCGATGCGTTCGGCGACCTACGCGCAGCCGGGCGAGCAGTTGGTCTGCCAGGGTTGTCACGAGCCCAGGCACCGCACGCCGCGACCGGCGGCGCTGCCGCTGGCGATGCGGCGCGAGCCATCGCGGCCGCTGCCCGACGTGGATGGGACCCATCCGTTCAGTTACCCGCGGCTGGTGCAGCCCGTGCTGGACAGACATTGCGTCAGTTGTCACAAGGAGAATAAGGACAAGGCGCCGCGGCTGGACGGCGAGCCGGTGGTCAAGGGTCGCCAGAAGTGGTACGCCTCGTATCACAGCCTCACTCGTGATTACGGATTCTGGAGCTATGGCGACCGGATGCGGACGCTGCCGGGCAATTTCGGGGCGCGGGCGTCGAAGCTGTACCCGATGCTGCGGGACGGGCACCACGATGTGAAGCTCACCGACGAGGAAATGCACCGGATCACCGTCTGGCTCGACTCGTGCTCGATCTTCTACGGCGTCTACGAGGCCGAGGGCGGCGCGGCGCAACTGGCCGGCGAAATCGCCCGCCCGACGCTGGAATAGGGCCGACAGGTATATGGGGTTGCTGGACTGAGAAAAGGCCTTGAGACCGGTGCGGTTGCGCTGTATACTGTATTTGAGCCGACAACGTATCGCACAGGTAGTATGTGTGAGCCGGCGCCTTTTGCGGACCAAGTTGGCTGTTGCAGAGCCACGTGAATGAGAATGATAAACTACGAAGCCCATGCGGCATTCATAACATGAGATGTTCCTTCGCATACCAGCCGGGGCTATTCACTGAGACCACAGACATCGCCTCGACGCATGTCCGGTTCAGCGGTCGATCCGGCGCATTCACAGACAACATGTCTCTGCCTGTGCATCGGTGGTATCGGTACTCTGCCGGGTTCTCCGCCGACTGGGTTCGCTGGTTGGTCCGTGAGCGCTGTTCGGACACAAGCACGTTTTCCGTCCTGGATCCATTTGCCGGAGTGGGAACGACGCTTCTCGCGTGCGAGGCAGAACAGGTCCGGAGTTGGGGATTTGAGACACATCCATTCATTCATCGGATCGCCCTTGCAAAACTGCGGGGCATTCACGCGGACATTGCCTCCGTCAGGGATACTCTCAGACAATTTGTAACGGGTCTGCCCGACGAGGGCCTGGCCGTCAAACGCGAGGCGCCTTCCCTGCTTGCCAGATGCTACAGTCCGGAAAGCCTGTCGCTGTTGCTTGGGATGCGCGACCACTATCTGGCGCAGTTTGACAGAGGAACCCCGGAGACGGAATTGCTCTGGCTCGTCCTTACTTCAATTCTTCGCACGTGCAGTGAAGCGGGCACGGCGCAGTGGCAGTACATCCTGCCGAACAAGAGCAAATCTACAGTGCAATCGCCTCTTGCTGCTTTTCAAGCCAAGGCCGTGAGCATTCTCCAAGACGTCGAATGGGCCCAACGCAACTCTTGGGCGGCCAAGGGGTCCATGATTCCAGCCGACGCACGAGCGCCCCGGGAGTGCGGCGAGGTTCACGTTGATGCCGTGGTGACCTCGCCGCCCTATCCCAATAATTATGACTATGCCGATGCAACCCGTCTGGAGATGACGTTCTGGGGCGAAATCAACGGATGGGGCGATCTTCAAGATGCGGTTCGTCGGCATCTGGTCCGCTCCTGCTCTCAGCACGCCTCAGCCGAGAGGTTGGTCCTTGAGGATGTGCTTGCCGAGCAGGTGCTTGAGCCGATTCGCCATGATCTGTCGGCCGCGTGCAGCCGCCTCGCGGAGATCCGCGAGACAAAGGGGGGCCGAAAGAACTACCATACGATGGCCGCGGCATACTTCAGGGACCTTGGTCTGGTGTTCAGGGCTCTGCGCCCTCTCTGCCGACCCAATGCGTTCTTGTGCTTCGTCATCGGGGACTCAGCCCCTTATGGCGTCCATCTCGACGCTGACAGGTGGCTTGGCGAACTGGCGTTGGCCGCCGGCTTCAAGTCCTACTCGTTCGAGAAAATCCGCGATCGTAACGTCAAGTGGAAGAACAGAAAGCACCGTGTCCCGTTGAAGGAGGGAAGGTTGTGGATTGAGGGATAACCGCGCATGGCAGAGTCTCCGTCTCACCAATTCGGACAGATCATCGGAAACGTGCTTGAGTCGCTTATCGAGCCCGTTCTTACGGACTTCGCCTCGCACAACGGCCTCTATCTCGATCACCAGAAGAAACCGCGCGCTGCGCGTAGAGGGAAGAAGGTCACATGGGAAGACCCTTACGGGAATGTGCACGGTCTCGACTACGTGCTTGAACGAGACGGTACTGATGATGTCATGGGAACGCCCGTAGCCTTCATTGAAGTGGCGTGGCGCCGTTATACCAAGCATTCGCGCAACAAGGTGCAGGAGATTCAGGGGGCCATTCTGCCCCTCGCCGAGAAATTCAGGTGGTCAAACCCGTTTCTTGGCGCGGTTCTGGGAGGAGTCTTCACCGACGGCTCACTGGACCAACTGCGGTCACTCGGTTTCAGTGTGCTCTACTTCCCTTACGAAACGCTCGTGGCCGCCTTTTCCAGGGAGCGTGTGGACATTCGGTTCGATGAGAGCACCCCCGACAGGGCCTTCCGGCAGCGAGTGAGAAGGATCCGGACAGCGTCGTCCGGGACGATTCGCAGGGTCAAGGAGCATCTCGCTCGCGCCAACCGGCATGAGCTGGATGCCTTCATGGCATCTCTGAAGAAACGGCTGGATCGGATGGTGGAGAAGGTTATCATCATTCCCCTCTACGGGCGATGCACTGAGTTTGCCACCATCGATGATGCTATTCGCTTTCTCGGTCAAGGCCGGATTCGCAAAGGCTCCGGAGATCTCCAGAAATACGAGGTCACTGTCACTTTCACGAATAGAGACCGAATAGAGGGGTCGTTCAGGGACAAGGCGCAGGTGCGTGAGTTCCTTCAATTCATCGCAAGGCAGTGAGAGCGACCTCCTGCGGCCCTCCGGGCAGAGCCGGCCCATCGGATCTCTTGGTTGCGTGCATCACGCGCACGATTGTGCGCCAAGAGCACACCACAGGCCACAGGCCTCCCCCCGCTCGAGGCAACCACCCGCAGACAGGGTTCACGCCGCGGGAATTTACTGGATGCCTGCCCGCGCAGGCATCACATGCCGCGCAGTATCTGGCACGTGGTCATGCTCCACACGGCAGCGTCCGGAGCAAGTGCCTGCTCACTGAAGAAGGGGCGGCTCCGGTTGGCGGAGTCGCCCCTTCTTGTTGCGTACGAGCAATGGGCGGGCCGTCACGGCTGCGGCATCATCGGGGGCTGCTGGGGCTGGGGCTCTTTGCCCGGAGGATAGGTGATGGTGGCGGAGTCCCTGGCCTTGTCGATATAGGCCCGCAGGAGCTTGCGCTGCTTGGAGGATTTCAGATTCTCGAGGATGTCTGCCTTGACGTCCTCCAAAGCCGGCGTGGAGCCTTCCTTGCGGTCGGTGGCCTTGATGATGTGATAACCGAAGCTGGTCTCGACGATGTCGCTGACCTGGCCGGTCTCCAGGGCGAAGGCGGCCTGCTCAAAAGGCGGGACCATCGCGCCTCTGGCGAAGAAGTCCAGGTCGCCGCCGCGGACCGAGGACGGACAATCGGAATGGGCCTTGGCCAGTTCCGCGAAGTCGCCGCCTTCCTTGACCTGCTTGAGCAGTTCCTCGGCCTTGGCTCGCTTCTGCTGCTTGACGGCGTCGTTGTCGGCTTCCTCGACCTTGATGAGGATGTGGCTGGCGCGGACCTGTTCGGGCGTGCCGAAGCGGTCCTTGTTGTCCTCATAGTACTTGAGGACCTCTGCGTCGTTGACGTCGGTCAGGCCGGGGTTCTCGGCCTGGGCGAGCTTCATATAGCTCCGCAGCTTTCGGGCCTGGTCGCGCATGTTCTCGAAGGACTGGCCGAGCTGCTGGGCTTGGGCCCGTAGTTGCTCCATCGTCATGCCGTAGGCCTTGGCGAGCAGTCCCAGTTCGGCGTCGACTTCGGCGTCGGTGACGGTGATATTGGCGTCGGCGATCCGGGCCTCGAGAATCGTCTCAACGATGACCATCTGCACGGTGTTGTCGTAGAGCATCTTGCGATACTGTGCGGATTGGGGATTGTTGGGGTCGAACACGGGATTGCCGCTGATCTGTGGGGCCATCAGTTCGTTGATCCGCCCGACGGTGATGTCTTTGCCGTTGACGGTCACGGCGACTTCGTTGGCGTCGTCCTTGGCCGGGGCCGGTGTAATCGGGGCCGCGGCGGGCTCGGGCACGCTGGCTTCAACGGGCGTCTTAGGGCTGGAGGGCGTCGCATCCGGCTCGCCGGGCGGGGTTTTCTTGCCGCAGCCGGCCAGGGTCAGCGTCAGCAGCAGCACCAGGCCGATGAGTATGAGCAGGGTCAGCAACTTTTGCATGTGAATGTCCTTTCGTCGGTAGAAAAGAAAAAAGCCCGTTGTCAGGGCACAAGGCGTAATTATCACAATGGAACGCCGGCCTGTCAAGGTCTATTGGGACGGCCGGAGGGGTCAATTATCTGGCAAAGAGGCTTGGCGGTGGTAGAATACGGCCGTGATGCGGAACCCAGCGTTTTGGGGCCGCAGGATGCTCGAAACGTGCTCCGGGGAGCTGTCATGGGCGTTGAAACGATGAAAAAGGGGGCGATGACCGGCCGGCAGAGGGTGCTGGCGGCGCTGAATTCCGAGCCGGCCGACCGGGCGCCGGTGGATATGGGCGGGCACAATTGCAGCGGGGCGCACGTCAGCGTGGTGGCGGGCCTGAGGCGGGCGCTGGGGCTGGATGGGCCCGGTGCGCGGGTGAAGGTGGTCGAACCGTATCAGATGCTGGGCGAGGTGGGCGCGGACCTGCGGGCGGCGCTGGGGATCGACGTGGTGAACCTGCCGGGGCCGAAGAACATGTTCGGCTTCGCCAATACGCACTGGAAACCGTGGCGGACCTTCGACGGGACGGATGTGCTCGTTGCGGGCCTGTTCAATACGGAGCCGCAGCCCAACGGCGACATTCTGATGTATCCGGAGGGCGACCGCGGCGCGCCGGCGTCGTGCCGGATGCCCAAGGGGGGCTATTACTTCGACTCGATCATCCGGCAGGGGCCTATCGACGACGAGAAACTGGATCCGGCCGACAATCTTGAGGAGTTCGGGCGGGTCAGCGACGAGGACCTGGAGTATTACGAGGCGCAGGCGGCGGCGCTGTATGACAACACGGACCAGGCGATTGCGATGCACCTGCCGGGCGGGGCATTCGGAGATATCGCCCTGGTGCCGGGGCCGTGGATGAAACACCCCAGGGGCATCCGGGATATCGAGGAGTGGTATATCAGCACGGTGGCCCGGCGGGACTACATCAAGGAGGTGTTTGCACGGCAGGCCGAGATCGCGGTGGAGAACTTCCGGCTGATCCACCAGGCCGTCGGCGACCGGGTGCACGTCGTATTCGTGGATGGGACCGACCTGGCCGCTCAGAATACGCTGTTCTGCAGCCCGGACGGCTACCGGGACCTGTATCTGCCGTACAGCCGCAAGGTCAACGACTGGATCCACGCGCACACGACATGGAAGACGCTCAAGCACTGCTGCGGCGGCTGCGAGCCGCTGATCGAGGGCTTCATCGACGCGGGATTCGATATTCTCAATCCCGTCCAGACCTCGGCGCAGGGGATGGACCCACGGACGCTCGTGGAGAAATACGGCGGGCGGATCGTGTTCTGGGGCGGCGGGGTCGATACGCAGAAGACGCTCCCGTTCGGGACGCCCGAGGAGGTCGAGCAGCAGGTCAGGCAGCGCCTTGAGATATTCGGTAAAACGAATGGCTTTGTATTCAATAATATACACAATATCCAGTGTAACACACCGGTCGAGAACGTGCTGGCGATGTTCCGGGCGCTGGGCAGGGATGTGTGACAACGCGGAAGGGGTCGGCTATGAACGCAAAGCAGGCTAAGGTTATGTGGGTGGTCATTATCCTGTTGCTGTTGCTGGTGTTATTCCCGCCGTGGCTGGGTAACAAGCCGGCTGTGCAAGGCGTGCACAATCCTCACGAGCGGACGGACGGGTTCATGGGGTTCCACTTTGCCTTCTCGCGGCCTTCCTATCGACAGCGTCTTGGAAGTGTGTACGAAGCCGTCAACGGCGAAACCAGGCAGGTCCGCAAGGCACATACGGCAACGTACTACTACCAGAACGCGCGTATCGACTACGGCCGATTCACTCTGGCGACGATAGGCGTTCTGTTGATAACCGGTGGCCTGCTTTTCAAATATCGAACGCGAACGAATGATTGAAGGGATTACGGTGTATGAGAACCTGGCGGTTCGTGGCGGGATGGTGCGTTGTGGCGGGTCTGGCGATGGGCGCGGGCGAGGCGCTGGGGGCCAGGAGGGCCGTCCCTCTGGATGGGACGTGGCGGGCGGCGCAGGGATCGATGGAGATGATCCCGGCGGCTTTTGAGCATGAGGTGGCCGTGCCGGGATTGATCGACATGGCCAGACCGGCATTTGAGGAGGTGGGCAAGGTCAGCGACAAGCGGCAGGCGTTCTGGTATCGGCGGACGTTTGCGGTCGAGGGCGACATCCCGGCCGTGGCGATGCTGAAGGTGCACAAGGCCCGGTACTGCACGAAGGTATGGCTCAACGGACAGGCCGCTGGCGAGCACCTGCCGTGCTTCACGCCGGGCTATTTCGATTTGAAGCGGTTCATCAAGGGCGGCGGGGCCGAGAACGAGCTGGTCATCCGCGTCGGAGCCAATCGCGAGTCCGTGCCGCCGGGCCAACCCAGCGGGTGGGATTTCGAGAAGTACCTGTATATCCCCGGGATTTACGACTCGGTCGAGCTTGTTCTGGCCGAGGCGCCGTACATTGTCAACGTGCAGACGGCTCCCGACATCGAGGGCGGCCGCGTAAGGGTCGTCGTGGAACTCAAGGGCGCGGGCACGACGGCGGTAGTCTGCGAAGTCAGCGAGGACAAGTCCGGCCAGGCGGCCGGTTCGGCGACGTTGCAGGGCGTGGCGGTCGGCGATGGGGTCACGACCGTCGAGACGGCCGTGCCGATAGAGGGCTGCCGGCTGTGGTCGCCGGAGGACCCGTTTCTCTACCGGTTGCACGTGCGGACGAGCGGCGATTCGGCAACGACGCGATTCGGGATGCGGAGTTTTCGCCTCGACGCCGAAAGCGGGCGGGCCATTCTCAACGGCAAGCCGTACATGATGCGTGGCACGAATGTCTGCGCGTATCGTTTCTTTGAGGACGGCCAGCGCGGGGACAAGCCCTGGCGGGCCGAGTGGGTGCGTCGGCTGCACCGGACGTTCAAGGGGATGCACTGGAATTCCATCCGCTACTGCATCGGCTTTCCGCCGGAGCTGTGGTATGACATCGCCGATGAGGAGGGTCTTCTGATTCAGGATGAGTTCCCCATCTGGCTGCTCAACAAGGCGCCGGAGGACCCGGTGGCCGAGAAGATCATCCCGGAATACACCGAATGGATGCGGGAGCGCTGGAACCATCCGTGCGTGGTGATCTGGGACGCCCAGAACGAGAGCGTGACGAAGGAGACGGGCAAGGCGCTGACGGCGGTGCGCGGCCTGGACCTGTCGAATCGGCCGTGGGACAACGGCTGGGCCGAGCCCCAGACGATCCAGGATTGCGTGGAGGCCCACCCGTATCTGTTCATTCGAAGCTGGAACACGGATAATCCCTTCATGATCAAGGAGGTGGCCAACACGTCGCCCGCACCGCACCTGCGCGGCGAACAGCAGGCCCTGGCCGTGCCGATTGTCATCAACGAGTACGCGTGGCTTTGGCTCAACCGCGACGGCACGCCGACGACGCTGACGAAGAACATCTATGAGAGTCTCGGCCTGTGGCCGGGCTCGACGACCGAGCAGCGGCGACGGCTGTACGCGCGGTACCTGGCGGCGCTGACGGAGTTCTGGCGGGCGCACCGCAAGTGCGCGGGGGTGCTGCATTTCTGCGGGCTGGGATACTCGCGGCCGGGCTTTGAGGAGCGGCCGCTGGGTGGGGCGACGAGCGATCACTTCATTGACATGGAGAAGCTGGAATTCGAGCCGATGTTCGAGCAGTACGTGCGGGATGCGTTCGCCCCGGTGGGGGTGATGCTGGACTTCTGGGACGACCGGGCCACCGCCGGGGCCAGGCTGCCGCTGAAGGTGTACGTGACCAACGACCTGTACGAGGCATGGGATGGGGCGGCCAAGCTGGTGCTGCTGCGTGACGGTCAGGTCGTGGCTGAGCAGATCAAGGCCTGCAAGGTGGAGGCTCTGGGCTCGAAGGTGGTGCTGTTCGAGCAGGCCATCCCGGAGGCGCCGGGCGATTACCAACTGACGGCCGAACTGGTGGTGGGACCGACCCGGGCGGGCACGCGAAGCCTGCGGGATTTCACGGTTCGCTGAGGGACAAGGCATTGGAGGTCTCAAGCGTGAGCACAAGGACGATGCGACGACGGGGGTTCCTCAGGGCGGCGGGCGCCTGTGCGGCCGCGACCCTGGTCGGCGGATGTCGGGAGCAGGCCCGGCTGGAGGGTGGCGGCCGGATCGGGCGGCCGAACATCCTGTGGATCACATGCGAAGACATCAGCCCCTACCTGGGCTGCTACGGCGATCCCTATGCGATTACGCCGAATATCGACCGGCTGGCGGCCGAGGGAATCGTCTACGAACAGGCTTACGCGACGGCCCCGGTGTGCGCGCCGTCGCGGTCGTGCCTTGTGACGGGTCTGTGCGCGACGACGACGGGCACGCAGCATCTGCGGTCACACGTCAGGCTGCCGGATGAGATTCAGTGCTTCCCGACGTACCTTCGGCGGGCGGGATACTACTGCACCAACAACTTCAAGAAGGACTACAACTTCGAGGACGTGGGCGTCTGGGACGAATCCAGCCCGCAGGCCCACTGGCGGAACCACCCGGCGGGTCGGCCGTTCTTCAGCGTTTTCAACCTCACCTCGACCCACCAGGGGCAGATCAACGGACCGGACGATGAGTTCTACGAGAAGTACCGCTCGAAGCTCGATCCGGCCGTGCTCCATGATCCGGCAGGGTTGCCGCTGCCCCCGTACTACCCCGGCACACCGTTTGTGCGGAAGATCTGGGCGCGGTACTACGACTTGATCACATATATGGACGGGCAGGTCGGTGAAGTATTGAATCAGCTACAAGCCGATGGGCTGGCGGAGGACACCATCGTCTTCTTCTACTCCGACCATGGGATGGGACTGCCGCGATTCAAGCGGACGCTGTACGATTCGGGGCTGCACGTGCCGTTGATCGTCCGGCTGCCGCACAAGCACCGCGGGCTGTGCGATATCCAACCCGGCGGCCGCACCGACCGGCTGGTGAGTTTCGTGGACTTTGCGCCGACGGTCCTGAGCATCGCGGGACTGACGATTCCCAAGGTGATGCAGGGGACGGCCTTCATGGGGTCCGGCGAGGGCAAGCCGCGGGAATACGTCTACGGAGCGGCCGACCGGGTGGATGAGGCATACGAACTGATCCGCTGCGTGCGGGACCGGCGGTACAAGTACATCCGCAACTTCATGCCGCACCTGCCGTACATCCAGCCGAGCACGTATTGCGACCAGGCCGAGATCATGCAGGAGTTGCGGGCCGTCGCCGCCGGCGGGCGGCTCAACGCCGCACAGAAGGCCATCTGGTCGGCGACCAAGCCGCTGGAAGAACTCTACGATACGCAGAACGACCCGCACGAACTGGTGAACCTGGCCGAAACGAACGACCATGCCGCCGTGCTGGACCGGATGCGCAAGGCCCTTCGCGCGTGGCTGCTCGAAACGCGCGATACCGGATTCATGCCGGAGGCCGAGATGCACATCCGCTGCGAGGGTTCGACGCCGCATGAGACGGCGCAGTCGGATGAGGGTTACCCGCTGGAGCGCGTGCTTGCGGCGGCGGAATTGACCGGCAGCGGCCGCGTCGATGAGATGATACGGTCGGCCGGCGACGAGGATGCGGCCGTGCGGTATTGGGCGGTGCTGGCGTTGGCGCAATCCGGCCGCAAGGACCCGCCCGCGGTCACGGCCTTGTTCGAGGCGCTGGGGGATGACCGGCCGAATGTACGGTTCACGGCGGCCGGGGCCCTGTGCCGGATGGGGATGCCCGCCAAGGCCCTGGAGACGCTGGCGACCGGCCTGGGCGAGCTGCGCGAGGAAACGGTCCTGGCGGCCGCCAGAGAGATTCAATGGCTGGGCGCGCGGGCCCGGCCGATCATCGAGCCGATCCGCGCTGCGCGACGGCGATTCAGCGACAGCGCCGACGGATACAGGAACATGGACCATGCGATGTTCATCGTCTGGGCGCTGCGCAGCGCCGAGGCCGGTTGCGAGCCGGGGCCGCAATGAACGGGCAATACTGTCTGAACAATACCATGCGTGTCAATCTGAGCCGCAGCGCAGCGAAAGCGAAGACTCCGGACCGCGAGCCTGTAATACCGCTCATTCGCAATCCGGATGCTTCGCTTCGCTCAGCATGACAGCATGTGTCGTGGTGCGGCGCTTTCATGGAAGGAACATTATGGGCGAATCAGGTGTGGGTCGGGGCAGCACGGTCTATGTGCTGGTGGTCTGTCTGGTGGCGGCGCTGGGGGGCCTGCTGTTCGGATATGATACGGGGGTCATCAACGGGGCCATCGGGCCGCTGGTGGCGAAGTTCTCGCTGAATGCGATGTGGAAGGGCTGGGCGACGGGCTGTGCGTTGCTGGGTTGTGCGCTGGGGGCCGGGGCGGCCGGGCCGCTGAGCGACCGCTTCGGGCGCAAGAAGGTGCTCATACTGGCGGCGGTGCTGTTTCTGGTCTCGGCCGTCGGCACGGCCGTACCGCGGACCATTGTGACGTTCATCCTCTATCGGATCATCGGCGGCGTGGGCGTTGGAGCCGCGTCGATCGCCTCGCCGATGTACATCGCCGAGATCAGCCCGGCGCGGATCCGCGGACGGATGGTGTCGGTCAACCAGTTCGCCATCGTGACGGGTTTTCTTGTCGTGTTCTTTGTGAATTACTTCATCGCGCTGCAGGGCGGCGAGGCGTGGAACAACGAGCTGGGGTGGCGGTGGATGTTTGGCTCGGAGTCACTGCCGGCCGTCGTGCTGCTGGTGCTGCTGTTCTTCGTGCCGGAAAGTCCCCGATGGCTGACCAAGCAGAGACGCGAGGAGGAGGCGATGGCGATATTGACGCGGGTCGATGGGGCCGATTACGCCCGTCGCGAACTGGCCGAGATCAAGGAGGCCATCTCGATGGAGACCGGCTCGATCCGGCAGTTGTTTCATCCGGGAATGCGGATCGTGCTGGTCATTGGGGTGGTGCTGGCGGTCCTCCAGCAGGCCACGGGGATCAACGTGTTCCTGTACTTCGGGACGGACATCTTCAAACAGATCGGCTCGGAGACCAGCGCCGCCCTGCTGCAGACGATCATCGTCGGCGCGGTGAATATGTCGTTCACGGTGATTGCGATATGGACGGTGGACCGGCTGGGACGCCGCCCGCTGATGCTGATCGGCTCGGTGGGGATGGCGGTGTCGCTGTTTTCCATGGGGGCGGCGCAGTACTTCGGGCGGACGGAGGTGTGGATGCTCCTGTTCATCCTGGGCTATATCGCGTGCTTCGCCCTGTCGGTCGGGCCGGTGGTGTGGGTGATCCTGTCGGAGATATTCCCCACACGGATTCGCGGCCGGGCGATGGCGATTTCGACCGTGTGTCTGTGGGTGGCCAATTACGTCGTCTCGCAGACCTTCCCCATGATGGACGAGAATCCGTGGTTGATCAAATACTTCCACCACGCCTTCCCATTCTGGGTCTACACGGCGGCCTGCGTGGCGATGCTGGCGTTCATCTGGCGTTTCGTCCCGGAGACCAAGGGCAAGACCCTGGAAGAAATCGAAAAGCACTGGCTGGAACGCGAGAGGTCACGCTCAGCCGGGATGATCCACGGGCGACAATAACCGAGAACTCAAAACGCCAGACCCAAAGCCATAATGCAAAACCCAAAGCCGTCACTCGCCTTGCGTGAGCCGCGAGCCGCCTTATGTGCATCGCCCGGGGCGGTTTTGGATTTTGAGTTTTGGTTTTGCGTTTTGGCTTTTCAGTTTTGAGCTATGACAGCACTTGCAATGCGCTGCCGAATCGGTATGCTGATTGGCCTTATGGAATTCCCGGATTGTACGAAGATAACCGAGCATACGATTGAGATTGTCCCGCGGTATGTGGAAACCGACCGCGGGGGCGTGGTGCATCACAGCGTGTATCCCGTGTGGCTGGAGATGGGCCGCACCGAGCTGCTGCGGGCCAACGGGCTGGCGTATCGGGACCTGGAGGCGGCGGGGACTTTCTTCGTCGTGGCGGAGCTTCGCATCAAGTATCGTCGGCCGGCCCTGTACGATGAGACGCTGCTGCTGACGACCGAGTGCGTCAACGTCACGGCCGCGAAGGTCGAACATGCGTATCGGCTGGTGCGGGCGGCCAACGGGCTGCTGCTGGTCGAGGCCTCCAGCGTCCTGGCCTGCGTCAATCGGGAGGGCAAGATCCAGCGGGTGCCCCATTTCATGTACCCTCACCAGGATTGAGCGAGGCTGTGAACGGACGACACCATCCGCCGATTGTCATGCTGAGCGACGCGAAGCATCCGGCCCTTGTATTGGACTGAGTGCCCGTCGCGTGGCCGCCATGAATTCCTTGCCGGGCTATTTGACCACAGCCCCCTGCCAGGCCAACCGCGGCGGCGGCGGGTATCCTGCCCCGAGTGGAACTGAAGACTC
>DDXG01000203.1 GCA_002347125.1 Phycisphaerales bacterium UBA2266 | reverse complement strand
ATTTTCCGGCGGCGCGTTTTGACGGTGGGATGGGGGGTTTGTATACTGCCTCCTTTGAACGATCTGTACGTGGCAGGATTGTATTGCGATGCAGGTGAATCGACGGGCGATTATTGGTTTCTTGCGGCTGTCGCCGGCGACTCGGATGCTGGTGCTGGCGGCGGTGGTGGGGCTGCTGGGGGGGTTCGGCGCGCTGGGGTTCAAGAAGCTGATCCTGCTGCTGCAGGGCCTGTTCTGGGCGACGAAGGATATGACGCCCGAGACGCTGTATGCCGTGCTCTGGCAGCGGCGTCTGCTGATGCCGGTGGTCGGCGGGCTGATCGTGGGGCCGCTGATCTATTTCCTGGCAAGGGAGGCGCGGGGGCCGGGAGTGCCGGAGGTGATGATCGCGGTCATCACGCGAAACGGCATCATCCGGCCGATTGTAGTGCTCGTCAAGGCGGTGGCCTCGGCGCTGTGCATCGCCAGCGGCGGATCGGTCGGTCGGGAAGGGCCCATCGTACAGATCGGGGCGGCGATTGCGTCCACGGTGGGGCAGATGCTTCGCCTGGGGCCGGTGATGCTCAAGACGCTGGTCGGCTGCGGTGCGGCCGCGGGCATCGCCGCGACGTTCAATGCGCCGATTGCGGGTACGCTCTTTGCGATGGAGCTGATCGTGGCGGATTTCGGGCTGACGTCATTCACGCCCATCCTGGTCTCGGCGGTGGCGGCGACGGCCGTGACGCGGCACTATCACGGCAATATCACGGAGTTCGTGCTGCCCGTTTTTTCCATGAAGTCGCACTGGGAATTCGGGCTGTACCTGGCCCTGGGGATTATCGCCGGGGTGGTGGCGTTTGTGTTTTCGCGGAGCATCTACGTGGCCAGGGACCTGTTCGACCGGTCGCGGATACCGGCGTGGGTGCGGCCGGCCGGCGGCGGACTGCTCGTCGGGGCGATGGCGCTGGCGTATCCGCACGTGATGGGCGTCGGCTACGATACGATGCGGGTGCTGCTGGAGGGGCAACTGGCGCTGGGGGTGATGGCGGCGCTGATTGTCCTGAAGATCGTCGCGACCTCGGCGACCGTCGGGTCCGGCGGGTCGGGCGGGGTGTTCGCCCCATCGCTGTTTATCGGGGCGATGACCGGCGGTGCGTTCGGAACGATAGCGCACCAGTGGTTCCCCGAGGTGACCGCGTCGCCGGCGGCTTACGCGCTGGTGGGGATGGCGGCCGTCAACGGGGCGTGTACGCAGGCGCCGCTGTCGGCGATCATCGTCCTGTTCGAGATGACGGGCGGATACGGGATTATACTGCCGCTGATGTTCGCCGTGGTAATGGCGACGTTTGTCGCGCGGAAGCTGTGTCCGGAGTCGATTTATACCGAGGACCTGGTGCGGCGAGGGATCGAGGCGCATCAGGGGGAGGACCTCAATATCCTGCGGGCCATCTCGGTGCGGGATGTGCTGCGGCATGATGAGGCGACCCTTCCGCAGTCGGCGCCGTTCGAGTCGCTGGTCCGGCTGACGCTGGAGACGCGGCGCAACGTCATATTCACGGTTGATGACGGCGGCCGCTACACCGGCGCCATCGCGCTGCAGGACATCAAGTACATCCTGAACCAGCCGCATGAGGTGATCCTGGCCCACGACATCACCGATTGCATGGCCGAGCTGGCGCCGGTGGCCTTGACCCAGACGCTCGACGGGGTGGTCGGGCGGTTCGCCGAGACCGGGTTCGACCGGCTGCCGGTGGTTGACCAGGCCGGTCGGCTGGTCGGGTCGGTGGTTATGAGCGACCTCATGCGGCAGTACAACCGGGAGGTGGCCAAACGCAACATCGCCATCGAGCTGGGGGCCCGGGTGGCGGCGCACGATGACTCGCAGATGATGCATATCGGAGACGAGACGGTGGTGGCGGAGATGGAGGTGCCTGCGTGGATGGCGGGCAGAAAGCTGGGCGATCTGCAGTTGCGGTCGCGGCACAACGTGTCGGTGTTCATCGTCAAGGAAAAGACGGGCGAGCGCGAGCCGCACTTCGTGACACCGAACGCGGACTATCGCCTGCGCGAGGGCGATACGCTCCTGGTGGGCGGGACGCAGGACGACGTGGTGGCGCTGCGGAGGCGCGGGTGAGGCGAAACTCAAAGATCAAAAAGCAAAGATCAAAACCACAACTCAAAACTCAAAAGAGGCCGTAGGGGAAACGGGAACTGATTCACATGGCCTTTTCAGACACGGATTAACGCCGGTTTACACGGTCTTGCCTTTCACATCCTGCGTGGATTGTTCCTGTGGCTGAGAGTCGGTTTCATTGCGGATGCTCTTTGGCACGCTCCATTTTGTCAGATGACTTCCGACCCCAGTTGTTGCCAGGGCGATGAGGAGACATGCCCAGCAGACCGGTCTCCAACGGTCAATGGCTTCGCGTCCGGCCGTCCATCGCCAAAACAGCACAGAGGCGATCAGGAGCACGCTGACGGCTACGCATGTCTGGCCGAGGGTATACATAATGCGCTGGCGGCGGTTTCGCAGTTTCTTTGCCCTGGCCATCGCGGACTTTGTGGACCAGGATGGGCGCGGGATATCGGGTTCGCCCTGGAAGCTGCGGGCCATCCATCGCCACGTGGGAAGCTGGAGATAGCGGATGGAAGTGTAGATTGACCAAGCGCCTCCAATAAGCAAGACGACCATCGCCGCCAGGAGTGGGATGATGGACCAGAGTGCATCGCCGGACCGTTCCATCATGTACTTATCGAGCAGCATGAGTACGGCCGCGAGGACGCAGAACAGACCTTGCACGCCGAAAACCAGCCAGAACCACCTTCGACGGGTCATTGGCTTCTTGCTGTGCTCACTGTTGGGCCGTTTCATTCTCGCCTCCCATGACGATGATGGGCCTTATTCGTGGGCGCCGATCTTCGGGTCGGGGTCGTTGTCTATTGGAACAGGCAGAGGCAGGGCGGGCAACAGAAAAGCTGGATGCTCGATACGCGATAGTCGTTCGTATTTCGTCGTTCATCTCCCGTGGATAGAGAAGCCGTCGCGGACTGGGGCTCCACGAACGCGATACGGAGTACGAACGAGATGGGTGGCAGCCTTTCGCGCAGGCGAAGGGCTGGCTCGATCCGGCCCTTGCCTTTCCCGAACGGGCTTCGGGATCACCCCGGCGCAACACGCAATACGCGATACGCAATACGAGGGACGAACGGCGGGCCGTTGTGGTGGCGATCCGCAAAGGTCGGGCAGGTCAACCGGCTGGCTCGGCGGGGCGGGTCTGGAGGTAGCGGTTCTGCAGGCCGGTGAGCCTGTGGACGAGTTGCCGCGTGGCCTCGTCGGCCTGATTGTCGGCGAATTGCAGGCCGATGGACAGGTAGACGTCGTCGGCCGTGGGCAGGATGGTTCGGATGATGCCATGCAGCGTGGCGGCGATGTCGAATACGTTCGAGGACAACTCCATCCGGACCGTCTTGTCCAGTTCAAAGAGGGCGTCCGCCCGCGGCGCCACGGCGACCCTGGCGCCGCCCTCGGAGATATCCACGAGGGTGGCCGGGCAGGGTTCGTCCGGCGAGGCGGCATCGGCCCCGTACAGCCGGACCTCGACGGGCACGGCCCCCCAGATGTTGAATCGGGCGTACCTGCGTCGCTCGGCGGGGCGCAGGCGGTCGCGGCCGACGACGGTCAGATGCCCCTCGGCCGGGGCGCCGCCCGAAGGCTGGACACTGATGACGCACTGATCGAGGATGGTGAACAGGCTCTGGCCGCCGTAGGAGATGATGTTCCGCCTTGTGGAGGGCGCGACGTTGGCCATCGACAGGCGGCGGTGCTGCGTGGTGAGAAAGCGGTGGAGCTGCATGATGCGATAGATGGCTGGACGCGATAGGGTATCCACCTCCGCCAGGTCGAGCATGATACCATCGTGCGGCGAGGCGGCGGCGATGGCCAGAATAGACCGCAGTTCGCCGGCCGCAAGGGGCTCCGGCGGCAGTTTGGCGATGATCACGCTATCGAGTCTGCTGTCCACAGACGCCTACTCTGCTTTCCTGTACTGCACATTCCCTGGCCATGGGAAATGTCGGTATTTTCGCGGCCAAAGATTAGAAAAAGGCCGTAGTAGGGCTGCAACTGGCTCGCCGGGCCCGGAATTGTCGCCAAAGCCGCCCCCGGGATAGGAGTTTTGCCTGCTTTTGGGTGGATTGGGGGCATTGACAGGCCCGGGCCGATGGCTGAGAATAGGGCCAACGGGCGGCATGGGTAGTGTCGTGCAACCGGTGAAACAGGAGGTAGCCTTGTGTTACGGCGATATGCGGTTCGATGGACCCTGGTTGCGGCGGTGTTTGTGATGGCAGCGCAGGGGGCGGCCGAGGCGGCGACCTTCGCCCAGCGGCTCGGCTGGCCGGAAGGAACGCGGGCGGTGATCCTCCATGTGGACGATGCCGGGATGTCGCACGACTCGAACGCCGGGACGATCCGGGCGATCCAGCAGGGTCTGGCAACATCCACGAGCATCATGATGCCGTGTCCGTGGGTAACGGAGATCCGCGATTATCTCAAGGACCACCCGCAGGTCGATGCGGGGGTGCACCTGACGCTGACGTCGGAATGGAAGAAGTACCGGTGGGGCCCGGTCTCGGGGGCCGCGGCCGTGCCGGGGCTGGTGGACCCGGACGGGTATCTGTGGCGGTCGGTTGCGGAGGTGATGAGCAACGCCTCCGCCGATGAGGTCGAGGCCGAGATTCGCGCGCAGATCGACAGGGCCGTGGCGATGGGTATCACGCCGACCCATATCGACAGCCACATGGGCACCTGCTTTCTGCCGATTTACCTGGATCGTTACGTGAAGGTGGGGATCGAAAAGCGGATTCCCGTGCTGATGTTCGGCGGGCACATGCAGCATATCGGCGGACAGGCCGGGCCGTTCAAGGTGCTGGTGCGCGGGCTGGCCGAGACGCTGTGGAACGCCGGGCTGCCCGTCATCGACGACCTGGTGACGAGCCCCACGAAGGCCGGCGATTACGAGGGCCGCAAGCAGGAGCTGCTCGGACTCCTGCGCGGGATGCAGCCGGGCGTCACCCAGATCATCGTGCACTGCACCGCCCCGACCGAGACGTTCGCCCAGATCTCCGGATCGGGGCCGGCGCGGGAGGCGGAGCTGCGGCTGATGACCGATCCAGATGTGAAAGCGTTCATCGAGAGTGAAGGGATTGTTCTGACGAACTGGAGAGAACTGAAGCAGCGAAGGGATGCTGTGAAGGAGTAGAATGGGGCCGCAGCAGGGGAAACTCCGAGGAGATGACTTTGTCTGCAGTGGGCCGGCCTACGGCAACCAGGCCTTCTCGACATAAGAAGAGATCGTGCTGAGAATATGCGTGACTTCTTCTTGCGAGAGACTTGATACACGTATGCTTGGCCGCTTCTGACCTCCGGAGAGGGGCACTCTCTCCATCAGCGTTTGGCAGAGCCTATTCAGAAAATCTTCGGGAACGCCTCTTTTTAGTGCGAAATCAAGAGGAAGAACGAGGCTGTCTGGGGTCCTGCTGCGTGCTCCCTTACGGTTTTCCGCAGGGAACCCCCATATCATCTCGACAAAGCCAAGCTTCGGGAAACGAAAATGCATCGAGAAACCGCTCTCGTGCTGCCACGTAATTTGAGTCTTCGTTCCCAGAGTCTTCTGGTACTCAAAGAAGGTAGAGAAGAATTGTTTTACCCCAGGGCCACACCGCGACAAGAACTCAACTTCATTGTTTACATCTTCCTTCTCTGTTCCTCGAAAAACCCATCTCTCTTGACTTGGCGTATTTGACGGCACAGATGTTGGTTTGACTTGCCTGGTGATATCATTACATGAGGAATTCGGCACCGTCGATTCACTTTCAAAAGTGTAGTTGTGCCTTTGAGCCACAACTCGATACTCCGCTTCATGGATTTCTGTGTACTCAATTCCTGAATTATCCAAGAAGCTCCGGACTGAGCCAGGAATAATGGTCGCCACAAGCCACATTAAGACATACCGTTCTCCATTTTGATCCAGAGCATCCTTATATTTTGCACACTGATCCGCATCCTGATATTTTGCTGGCCTGGCTTTGATTTCCATGAGCACATTGGTGCCATGTTCATCCTCAAACCAAAGGTCGTATCTGCCCACACCTGAAAGACACCCCTGCCGCCCCTTCAACACCATGTCCTTCCTGGGGAAAAACTCCTTCGGGTAAGCCGCAATCAAGTCTTCCATTTCACGCTCGATCATCAGAGGAATCTCCATATAAGCGGTCCTGCTATTGCCTGTCACACAGTAACAGGCTACAATATGATGGTGTATGCGTCAACCTTGGACCGGAAGTTTTCTTTGTGGGATGTTGCCGCAGCCGTCATTACTGGCAAGGATGAGGGTGCAGACACAGCATAACCACGATTAAGGTTCAACCGCAGACAGGTTGATGTATCGAGACATGATTCAGTTTGGATTTATCGCTTCTCGGCACCAGCATAGACCTGAAAAAGGCGGCACCCAATGGATACCACCCATGGTGTGTGGCACCATCAGAGCAATCGGGGCGATTCCCAGCATTGCCCTATGCTTCCGGATGGGTACTGCATCATACCCGTTCATGCTGGCGTCCTAAAGCGTTAAATCCAAAAGAGTTAAGAGTACTACCCTCAATCAGACGATTTACTTCTGTGCAGTTGATCCATAATTAGTAGCCCAGTTGGGTTTAGATCAGGAGATCGCTATGGCAAGTCAACATCATCCGATGAATCGACGACAAGTCCTTCGGGGTATGGGGGCGGGGTTGCTCGCTGTGACGCCCGGGCGGGTGATACCCGCTTCGATGGTGCGGGCGGGAACGGCGCAGGGGCACCGGAGCGGGGTTTATGCACAGGCCGCGAAGCCCGCGCGCGTGAGCCTGGTCAAGGGCAACGACCGCCGGCAGATCACGTTTGCGGCCCTGAAGAACATCGAGGACGAGATACTGGCGGCGCTGGGTGATAAGCGGGTGCTCATCAAGCCGAACTTCGTCTCGACGAGCGTGCAACTGGCGGCGACGCACGTGGACGCGATTCGGGGGATATGCGATTTTCTAAGACCTCATTATAAGGGGCCTATCACCATCGCCGAGTCCACGTGCGCGCGCGATACAACGATGGCCGGGTATGAGAACTTCGGGTATCGGGCGCTGGAGGCCGAGTACGGCGCGAAGCTGGTGGATCTGAACACGCAGCCGTTCGTGTATCGCTATGTGATCGGCAGGGCGCACAAGCCGACGGCGATACGCGTGAACGCGACGCTGATGGCGCCGGATTGGTTCGTGATCTCGGCGGCGAAGATGAAGACGCACGACCGGGTGGTGACGACGCTGTCGCTCAAGAACGTGCTGGTGGGTGCGCCCGTGCAGGACCGCAGGGGCAACGACAAGGGCCTGATGCACTGCGATTACACGTTCCGCAAGGACTGCCTGCTGCATTACAACATGTTCCATCTGGCCCAGGATATCTACCCGGACCTGGGCGTGATCGACGGCTTCGAGGCGATGGAGGGCAACGGGCCGATCGGCGGCACGCCGGTCGATGCGCGCGTGACGCTGGCGAGCATGGACCCGTTGGCGCTGGATGTGCTGACGACGAAGATCATGGGGTTCGACCCATCGCAAATCATGTACTTCAACGCATTCGCCGAGGCGGGATTGGGGCAGAACGACCTCTCGAAAATCACCGTGGTGGGGACGCCGATCGAACAGTGCCAATACAAGTTCAGGCTCAGCACCAGACTGGCGGACGTGTATGATTTTGGATAGTCGACGTGTTCAGGCTTTGAATTCGTCGGGGGTGAAGGACAGCTTTTCTCCGGCTTCAATGGCCTGGTTGACCTTGAGGACGCAGACGGCCGTCTCGTAGCCGATGTCGGCCGGGCAGGTCAGTTTCTCCTTGCCTCGAATGGCGTTGAAGAAGTTCCTCAGATGCCCCTGGTGGTAGAGATTGGCAGGAATCTCCGGAAGCAGGTACTTGGGAGGCGGGACGGACTCGCGGGCATCCACCGCGCCGGGAATCTTCGGTTTCTCGGGCTGCTTCTTGGGGGCATCGAGGTAGCCGGCCCGGACCCAGTTGTCCCAGTGGCCGGCCGGGTTGTAAGGCTCCGGGTAGACGCCACAGCGATGGGCGGGTTCGGAGATGACGAGCGTGCCTTCGTTGCCCATGAATGCCTCGTAGTAGCCGTTACAACTGTTGGTCGCGATGGTCTGGTAGAAGGCGCTGACGGGGCCCGTCGGAGTGTCGTATTCGTAGATGGCCATGACATTATCGGGCCATTGGTGAGTGGCCTTGTCGAAGAAATTGTGGGCCCCGTGGGCGGTGACACACCGAGGCAGGGCACCGAGGAACCAGTTGTAGACGTCGATCTGGTGGGAGCCGAGGTCCACCATGGGGCCGCCGCCAAGGCCCTTGCACCAGCGCCAGTTGAGAAACTGCTCCATGGATTCGTAGCCGTACTTCCCGAGGGTTGCGGCATCCATTTCCTGGCCCCTGGGGCAGCCATTGAAGCCCTTGGCCGCCCGGTTCCACTGCCCGTTGACCGTGGTGATACGGCCGAGGATCCTGGCCTTGCCGAGCAGCGTGTCGTGACAGTGGATGTAATTAGGGTTGCTGCGCCGCTGGTGGCCGATCTGCAGGAGTCTGCCGGTCCGCCGCGCGGCCGCAACCATCTTGCGGGCGCCGTCGAGGGTGTTCGACATCTCCTTCTCACAGTAGACGTTGAGGCCGGCTTCGAGGCAGGCGACGGCCTGTTCGCTGTGCCAGAAATCGGGCGTGGCGATGAGGACGGCATCGAGGTCTTTCTCCGCGGCGAGCATGTCCCGATAGTCTGCATACGTGCTGTGCTTGTGTCTGTAGGCCCGCAATCGCCCGGAGGCCCATTTGAGATGATAGGGCCAGATATCGCACACAGCCGCAAAGTGGATGGCGGGTATCTGGATGGCGGCCTCCAAAAGCGTCATACCCTGCTCGCCGGCTCCGAGCAGCGCAATGTTCAGATCGTCCGATTTCGAGGCCGACGATCCGCGGGCAATCATCGGCGACAGTGCGATCGCCGCCCCCGCGGCGGCGGTCGATCGGAGGAATTGGCGGCGACCGAGAGCTGTCTGTGTGCGGACCTTGACCATCATGCATCTCCTTCAACTGCGTGATTCGTACCGGCTCGGTTGTCTGCTTCTAATGTCATGGACGCCGGTGTGGATGGTTTTGGTATTGAGGATTCTCAAAGAGAACGCATCTGCTTTTCTCGTAATGACTTACGTTTCTTGAACAATGCGCGGGCCGACGGTTTCGGGCTTGAGAAGGCCCGAAAAACCGTTACTATGGCGGGCATCACTGGCCTTATGGAGGTAGACGCAAGGCTCTTTGGCATGCACCCGGCAGCAACGAGGCAATGAAAAAGGCGTCCAGGAGCGGGTTGATGCGTTGTGCGGCGTTTGGCCGATAGCACTGAACAGGCAACATCCGGGCAAAGAAAGGGGCCAACCATGTTCACGCGAAAGATACTCCCGGTCGTTATGATGGCGGCGATGGCGGCGCCGGCCCATGCGGGATTCAGTTGGACGCTGGGGGGCGTCTGGGGCGGCCGCCACGGCCACATCGGCGTCGTAGTCGGCGGACACAGCCACCCCGTGCCTCCTCCGGTGGTCGTGCATCCGCCCATCGTCAGGCATCGTTCAGAGGTATTCCACGTCATCGGCCCGCGCCCGATCATCACGTGCAGGCCGCCCGTTGTCGTCCATCGTCCGCCGGTGGTGTATCACGAGGTGATTCATGGCCCCCGGCCGCCGGTCGTCGTCAAGGAGCGGGTCGTCCATGTGGAGCCGGCGGATGTGACGGTCTGGATCACCAATTCCAACGGCTCCAAGTCATCGATCATCCTGACGCGGAGCGGCCAGGGCTACATCGGACCGCGAGGCGAGTACTACCCGAACATGCCCACGAACGAGCAACTGAGAATGGTCTACGGCTTCTGAAATCCCCAGGCGAGCCTTTCTTCCTCCTCCAACTCTTACATTGGATGCACGGGCCGTCGCGGCAACCGCGGCGGCCCGCGGCATTTTCAGGCTGTACGGCCGGCGGCTTGCGGTTAAGATGGGGCCGGTTTGATTGCAGACGCATTGACAAGGATTGTCATGGCACAGATTGTCGCCCGGGTCGAAGACATCATCGCAGTGCTCAAGGCCAACGGCTGGCTATCTCGGAGGGTCTCGGACATCCAGCCGGTCGACGGCGGGGTCTCTTTCAAGGTGGATACGGGGGTGCCCTTCGTCGGGGCGGCGAAGGTACAGGTCCATTACGTCGGGTACGACGGCCGTTGGGCCGAGCTGGAACTGGTGCGGGGAGGCCTTCTGGACAAGCTCAGCGGGTTCATCCCGCAGGCGGTCAAGCTGCCGTCCTATGTGCGCTTTGAGTACCCTCGCATCTTCGTGGATATCGAGCAGGTCGTCGGCAGCCGTGTGCGGGGCCTGGCCGTCGAGAGCATCCAACTGGAGGGCGGTTCGTTCACCGTCACCGCGTCCGTCAAGCCCGTCGATGGGCCATCCGAGTGATTTCAGGGGGAACTATGAAGCTCAGGAGAATCGCTGCGATTTATACTGTCGGTCTACTGGTCCTCTCAGTGGCGTGCGAAGCAGGCTCGCTGCCGGACCTGGCCAGGCCGTGGGAAGGCAGGAGCATGAGGGCGACCTCGACGCACACCATCGGGCCCGACGGCAAGTACGACCCCAACGGCGAACCGGACCCCAACAGCAACTGGGACAATAAGAACGTCGAGCCCGGCCGGACAAAGGTGCTGATGGATGTCAAGGGGCCGGGGGTCATTACGCATATCTGGCTGACCTTTCTGGGGCCCGAACCTCACGCCTGGGCCAAAGACGGCTCGGCGAGCCATCAGGAAATGCTGCTGCGAATCTACTGGGACGGGCGCGACCGGCCCGGCGTGGAGGCCCCGGTCGGGGACTTCTTCGCCAACTGCTTCGGACGGCGGGACGAGGTCATCAGCACCCCGGTGATCGTCGAGGACGCCGACAGCTACAACTGCTTCTGGCACATGCCGTTCCGCAAGTCCGCCCGCGTCGAGATCGTCAACCAGAGCGAGAAGAACATCAGCCTGCTGTACTACAACATCGACTGGATCAAGAAGAAGTCGCTGCCCCGGGATACGCCGTACTTCTATGCGCAGTATCGCCAGGAGTACCCGGCGGTCGACGGCAGGGATTATCTGGTGCTCGAGACCGAGGGGAAGGGACATTATGTCGGCACGGTCCTGGCCGTGCGGACGCGCAGCCCCTCGTGGTTCGGCGAGGGCGATGAGAAGATCTACATCGACGGGGAATCGAAGGCCTCCATCTGGGGCACGGGGACCGAGGATTACTTCCTCAGCGCCTGGGGCCTTAAGAGGACGAGCACGCCGTATTTCGGCGTGCCGTACTTCGACCAGTGGGGGATCGTCGGCGGTTACACCAGCGCCTACCGCTGGCACGTGCAGGACCCGATTGTGTTCAACAAGTCGATTCGGGTGACGTTCGAGCATTACGGGTGGATCTCGGCGGATGAGAACCCCGAGGGCAAGGTCCACAGTTGGAACGAGCGACAGGATGACTACGCGAGCGTGGCGTTCTGGTATCAGACGGGCGCCCCGACGTTCGCCGAGCGCGCGCCGGATGGGCCCCAGCGGAAGCTGCCGAATCTGGACATCATCATCCCGGCCAGGACCTTCACGGACGCGAAGCACCACGGGGCCGGCCAGGCCGCGGCCCAGAACCTCAACGACCTCTACCCGGGCGGGCACTTGCTGTACCGGGCGCCGTCGCAGGAGGACGCCTGGCTGGAGATTCCATTCGAGGTTGCCAAGAAGGAGCCCCGGCGGGTCGTGCTGCAAATGACCCGGTCGTACGATTTCGGCAAGTATCAGGCGTACATCGACGGCGTCAAGGTCGGCCCGGTAATGGACCTGTACGGCCCGGAGCCGGCGACGTGGGAGTATCACCTGCTGGATTTCTGGCCGGAGCCCGGCACATATACGCTGCGCCTCGAATGCGTGGGCAAGAACCCGGCCTCGACGGGCTACTACGCCGGAATCGAGTCGGTGCGCCTGCGGCAGCGCCGGCCGCGAGTCGAGCAGTACGGCCGCGACAAGGACCGAAACTGGCGGCAAGACCCCGTCTTGTACGAGTGATCAGGCCGGGACGGTATAGTGTCCCCCCCCCGTGGCGAGGGCATCCCCTGTGGCGAGGACATCCCCCGTGGCGAGGGCATCCCCCGTGGCAAGGGCATCTCCCGTGTCGAGGGCATCTTGCCCTCGCGTCCCGCGGGCGTCCCGCCCGCGCGTAACACGGGCATCTTGCCCGTGCACCGTGGCGAGGACATCCCCTGTGGCACGGACATCCTGCCCGTGCTAATGAACCCCGTCGCCGCAGGCGGCTCAACCCACGCAATGCGCAATACGAAACACCCTTGACAATCACCACCCCCGTACTGTATAATATGCCCCCAGTAGAGCGAACCAGCCCCCAATCGAAAACCCAATATCCCAAGCCCCAAGTGCGGCATCCAGTATCCAGCATCCAGACTCAAAATCCCCACCCAACCGCAGGGGTATAATCACACGTGTACCCAAAACCCTTCCCTATCCCGCAGCCCCAATCCCCCGGCCGACCGGAAAAGCAAAAAGATGAAAAACAAACCCAATCCCGTGCCATGGCCATCCCCCGTANNCCAGGCAATCTGCCCCCCATGCTCCCGCAGGCATCATGGCCAGACGAACTTCAGCCCCGTAGCACGGGCATCCTGCCCGTGGGAAAACAAACCCAAACTCAGGCAAACCAGGCAATCCAGGCAATCTGCCCCACACACTCACGCAGGCATCATGGCCAGACGAACATCAGCCCCCGTAGCACGGGCATCCTGCCCGTGTACGGTGTCACGGGCAACCCCCCGCAGCGCCCGTCATTCCTGCGAAGGCAGGAATCCAGAGGCCCAAACACGAGCCACGGGCCACCCATAACGCCTGAAGACG
>DDXG01000139.1 GCA_002347125.1 Phycisphaerales bacterium UBA2266 | reverse complement strand
GCTCTAGGGTTGACTGTGGGCCGTGGGTTGTGGGGCGGGGGTTTGGCGAACAAAAAACTGCCTCCTGGGGTATTGACAGCCGTGTGTTTTTGGCTAGAATCCGCAACTCACACTTTTTGGGCGCCAGCCGCCCTTGCGAATGACAAGAAGGAACACTTTTTCTGGAGACCGACATGATAAAAGTCAAGGACCTTCGCCGTTCATTCGGGTCGGTCGTAGCCGTTGACGGTATATCATTCGAGGTCGAGAAGGGTCAGGTCCTCGGCCTGCTCGGCCCCAACGGCGCCGGCAAGAGCACGGCCATGCGGATGATCACCTGCTTCATCAAGCCCGACGGGGGCACGGCGAGCGTCTGCGGCCACGACATCCTGCAGGACCCCCTGGGGGTCCGGCGGTGCCTCGGATATGTGCCGGAAAACGTGCCGGCGTACAACGAAATGACGGTGGGCAGCTTTCTGAACTTCATCTGCGACGTCCGGGGCATCAAGGGCAAGAACCGCAAGAAGGCGCTTGACCGGGTGGTTCCGATGTGTTCGATCGAATCGGTCTACCATCAGACGATCGAGACCCTGAGCAAGGGGTACAAACGCCGCGTCGGCCTGGCCCAGGCCCTTATCCACGACCCCGAGGTTCTCATCCTGGACGAGCCGACCGACGGCCTGGACCCCAACCAGAAGCATGAGGTCCGGCGCCTCATCAGCCAGATGAGCCAGGACAAGTGCATCATCGTCTCGACCCATATCCTCGAAGAGGTGGACGCCGTCTGCTCTCGGACCATTATCATCGCCCGCGGCAAAATCCTCGTCGATTCCACCCCGAAGGCCCTCAAGGAGAAGCACCACGCCGGTCTCGACGAGGTCTTCCGCAAGATCACAAGAGCCAAGAGCGCGTGAATCGGCGGTGGAGCACGCTGAGGCGGCCGAGGGCTCCGATTGAGGGGTTCCGGACGGATTGAGCGGTAAGACAAGTAAGGAGTTTAAGCATGAACAGTTTCAAGGCGGTATTCAAAAGGGAGTTGAAGAGCTACTTCACGACTCCGCTGGCGTATGTGTTTCTGGTCATCTTCCTTTTCTTCGCCGGGTATCTGACGTTCAAGCAGGGCTTTTTCGAGATGCGTCAGGCGGACCTGCGGCCGTTCTTCCAGAACCTGCCGCTGCTGTTCGTGTTCATGGTTCCCTCGACGGCCATGCGGCTCTGGGCCGAGGAGCGCAAGAGCGGCACCATTGAACTGCTCTGCACGCTGCCGGTGACGATCACGCAGGCCGTCCTGGGCAAGTTCCTGGCCGCCTGGCTGTTTCTGACCATCGCCCTGGCCCTGACCTTCCCGCTGGTTATCACGGTCTGCTATCTTGGCGAGCCCGACATGGGGCTGATTGTAACGGGCTATATCGGCAGCATCCTGATGGCGGGCGGATTCCTGGCCATCGGCTGCTTCTTTTCGGCCCTGAGCAAGAACCAGGTCATCGCCTTCGTCCTGTCGGTGGTCGCCTGTGCGATCCTCGTGTTCGCCGGGATGCCCACGACCCTGGATTACCTCTCGACGTTCCTGCCGACCGGACTGGTCAACGCGGTCGAATCCATGAGCTTCCAGACGCACTTTGACTCGATCCAGCGGGGCGTTCTGGAACTGCGGGACCTGTCCTATTTCGTGCTATTGATTGTTGGCTGGATCACCGCCTGTGGAATCATCCTGGATGAAAGGAAGGCCGGCTAATGAACCGAACGATACGAGCCATCGTCGCCGCCATTGCCGTGATGGTCATTGCATTTGGCGCCATCAACATCCTGCAGAACGTCGGCAAGTCGGTGAAGGTGGACATCACCGATCAGAAGATCTACACGCTCTCCGACGGCTCCAAGGCCATCCTGGCGAGGCTTCATCAGCCGCTGACGCTGAAGCTGTACTACGCCAAGACGGCCGCCTTCAAGGGCCCGGACCAGATCCGCTTCTTCAACAACTACTTCGACTTCGTGCGTTCGCTGCTGGAGGAGTACGTGGCCCACAGCAGCGGCCGGATCAAGCTCGAGGTCATCGACCCTCGTCCCTTCTCGCAGGACGAGGTCGAGGCCCTGCGGTACGGGCTGCAGCGGTTCGCCATCACCGAGGAGGAGAACTTCTTCTTCGGCCTGGTCCTGCAGACGCCGTTCGGCGTGGAGAAGACGATCACCTTCTTCTCGCCCGACCGCCAGCAGTTCGTCGAATACGACATCAGCTATCTGATCGACAGCGCCATCACCCGGGAGAAGAACAAGGTCGGGGTGCTCAGTTCGCTGCCGGTCATGGGCGACGACATGAGCGGCTACATGGCCCAGATGATGCGGGCCCGCGGCCAGGAGCCACAGGGCCCCTGGACGATCATCGCGCAGCTTCGCCAGCAGTTTGAGGTCGTCTCGATCCCGTCCGATGTCCATGACATCAATGACGTCGATATTCTGATGGTGATTCACCCCAAGAATCTCTCCGATCAGACGCTCTTCGCCATCGACCAGTTCATCCTCAAGGGCGGGCCGACTATCATCTGCGTGGATCCGCACTGTATGCTGGATCGTCCGCCGCAGATGGGCATGCAGATGCAGATGCCCCAGGAGCAGGGTTCCGAGTTGAACCGGCTGACCCGGACGTGGGGGCTGGAATTGCCTGCCAATACCTTCGCGGGCGACCGGTCACTGGCCATTCGCGCGTCCGTCAGCCGGGACCAGCGGCCGGAGCCGATCATCGGCTACCTCGGCCTGACGGCCCCGGACTGCTTCAGCAAAGAAGCGGCCATCACCTCCCGGCTCAATCAGGTCCGGGTCCTCTTTGCGGGCGTTCTCCAGGAGTATGAAGACCCGGCCTCCGACCCGAACAAGCCCGCCCCCCAGAAGGCCGCGACCCGCACCCCCCTGTTGTCGACCACGGCCAAGGGCAACAGTTGGATGACCAGCGGCCCGTGGGAACTGGCCTTTCCCAATCCGCCCAAGCTGATGGAGAAGTTCTTCGACGGCAACAAGCCGGTCCACATGGGCTACCTCGTCACCGGCAAGCTCGTGAGCAGCTTCCCGGACGGCATCACGGTCGAGCAGGATGATCCCAACAGCCCGGACCCGAATGAACCGCAGAAGATCGCCCGGAAGATCACCGGGTCTGCCAGGGCCGAAAAGGACTGCGCCGTGATCGTCTTCTCCGACGTCGATTTTATGACCGACAACATCGCCTATCAGGACTCGTTATTCGGCAAGATGATCGTCGCCGACAACAGCGCCCTGGTCATGAACACCCTCGAGGACCTTGGCGGCTCCAGCGATCTGATCAGCATCCGCTCCCGCGGCAATTTTCGGCGGCCCTTCACGGTCGTCGACGAGATCGAGCGCCGCGCCGAGGCCGAGACGGCCGAGGAAGTCGCCCGTCTGAACATCGAGATCGAGGGCTTCAGCCAGAAGATCCAGGAGATCCTCTCCACCGCCAAGGAAGACCAGGCCGAACTCGTCGGCAGCAGCATCCTCGAACAGCAGCGTGACCTCGAGACCAAGAAGCGCGAGGCCCAGCGGCAACTGAACCTCGTCAAGCTCCAGCGCCGCGAGAGCATCGAGGCCCTGGGCAACAAGCTGCGCAACCTCAACATGCTGCTGATTCCAGGGGTTGTCCTGGTCGTTGCCGTGGGGATGGAGGTGCACCGGAGCATCCGCAAACGCCACTACATCAGCCACGCCTCCGATGCTTAGTTGACGGCTCACGACGTATGACTCACGACGTATGACTCACAGGAGTTGGTCCCATGAACAACAGGAATCTCGCGATACTGGCAATGGTCGCAGTCATCACGGTCGCCCTGGCGGTCTCATTGTCGAAACGGGCCGGCAAGCCGTCCGCCGCGGCGGTGGAGGGCGACCTCATCCAGGGGCTGGATCCCGCCGCCATCGGGACGATTGTCCTGGGCGCGGGTGATGAAGTCACCACGCTGCGGCGCGCGGGCCGCGGTTTCGTCGTCGCGGAGAAGGACAACTACCCGGCCCGGCTGAGCGCCATCAACGACCTGCTGAGCAACTGCCTCAAGGTCCGCACGACCGGTCTGTTCGCCAGCAATCCGGACCACTTCGCCGACCTTGAAGTTACCGAGGACAAGGCCCGCACCGTCGTCAAGTTTCTCAAGGCCGAGCCCAACGAGCCGATCCTTACGGGCCTGATCATCGGCAAGAACCTGGAAAAGGGCGACGGCAGCTACGTCCGGCTGCTGGCGGCCGACGCACAGGCATCCAACGACGTCTACATCGCCACCGACATCCCGTGGATCAGCACCGACGCCGGCCAGTACCTCGACAAGGAGATCACCTCCTTCGACCGCAAGGACATCGCGGCCGTCACGGTCACCGACGCGAACGCCGCCTCGTACACGCTCCAGCGGGCCGACCCCAACAGCGACGCCATCGTTCTATCGAGCACGCCCGAGGGCAAGAAGCTCAAGGCCTCCGACGCCGAAAGCACGTTCAACGCCATGACGAGCCTGCGCTTCGACGATGTCGCCAAGAACGACGGCGGCTTCACGTTCGATCGCGTGTACACCTGCCGCCTCAAGAACCAGACCGTCTACAACCTCAAGCTCGCCAAGAAGGGGGACAAGACCTACGCCTCGTGCACCGCCACGTACACCGGCGAGGTCCCCACGGACGCCCGGACCGAGTCCGATGAGCAGATGAAGGAGAAGGAGGCCAAGCTCCTGGCCCGCGACAACGCCGGCAAGTTCACCCAGCAGCACCAAGGCTGGGTGTACGAGATTCCCAGCTACAAGGCCAGTTACCTGACGCGGAGCCTCAACGAGCTGCTCGAAGACCTGCCGAAGCCGGGCGAGCCCAACGAGCCGGCCGCCGATGTCATCAACGACGCCGACCTGGCCAGCCCCGCCGAGGCCGCGGCCACGGCCGAAACCGCCGAGCCCGATGAGGAGCCGGCGCAGACCCCTGAGCCCAACCAGCCTGTCCCCGCCGACGCCAACGCTGTCGCGGCGGCCGCTGCGGACCCGAACGCCGCCAAGCCCTGATGACGGGCTGCCGCCGGGATGCCGATTACATCGTAGGGGCGGCCCCCCGTGGCCTCCCGTCCTGGTTGTCGCGGTGAGTCTGCCTCGGGTGCCATCCTGAGCGGAGCGAAGGGCCTGGGCGTCGAACGCGAGAGATTCTTCGCTTCGCTCAGAATGACAATGGCGTTATGCCTGCTGTTGTGCCCTGGCGAGAACGGGCAGCCACGGGGGGCCGCGGGTCTTGGTGACGGGCAACCCTGTCCTGGGCGAAGCGAATGGGAGGTCCGCGGCGCGGGGTTAGAAGCTGTAGCGCAGGGCGGCGTAGAGGTTGGTGTTGTTCTCGAATTGGCCGAAGAAGGTGTCTCGGTGGTCGCCGAAGAAGACGTTGGCGCCGATTTCGACGGCGAGGTTGTCAGTGATCTTGTAGTTGGCGTTCGGCCGCATGTAGCAATCCGAATCGCTCATCCCGATGTAAGTGAAGACGCCGACGCGGAGATTCTGGTTCATCAGCAGCTTGGTCAGGCGGACGCTGGTGAGCTGGCGGAACTCGTCGCGGGTGGGGCCGAAGGGGGCGGCCCGGCGGTAGCGGTCGTAGTTCATCATCTGCTCGACGTAGTATTGCAGGCCGAGCGTCAGATCGCGGCCGATCTCCTGCGTGTAGCCCACGAGGTAGCGCATCTCCGAGTGGTTGATGGTGGGCGTGCGGCCGGAGCGGTTGTCCTCGGAGTCGTAGTAGCCGACTTCGACATTGCCGATGCCCCTGGCCACCGGGCCGCGGATGCTCGCGCCGTAGACGTCCAGGTCCGGGTAGATGGCCTGGGTCATCAGGGGAACCACGCCGCCGGGGCTCTTCCAGTAGCCCCAATAGCCGTAGACGGCCAGTTCGTAGTTGTTGACGGTCTGGTAGACCCGCATGGCGTACTCGGCGTCGCGGCCCCAGCGGTTGGGGCGGTTCGCGTGGATGATGGCGTCCTGGCCGGCGAAACGGCCAAGCATCGGGTTGTAGTACGACAGGCGGCGGCCGGTGATGCCGCGGTCCGGGTCGAACTGCGGAATGTAGACGAAATCGACGTTGGCCACGTCGTGGAAGAAGCCGACCTTGACGGCGTCGGAGGGGGCCTTGAGATACTCCACGTCGCGGCCGATGAAGAAGGACACCCAGTCCTTGGGGAACAGATCGTTGATGAAGACCATGTCACCCGTGCCCCAGGTCAGCGGCTGGCGGCCGATCTTGAGGTCCATGAAGTCGGCCGGACGCAGGAAGACGTTGGCCTCGCGCAGGTCGAAGTCGGCCTGCTCCTCCACGAGGTCGCCGATGACATCGCCCTTGACCCGTAGATCGCCCCAGTCGAGATAGGAGTCCAGGCCAAGCTGCAAGCGGGTCTCCATGATGGACATGTCCTTCTCGTAGGGGTCGTTGCGGAGCCGATAGCCCGAGCGCAGTTCGTAGAAGCCCGTCATCTCGATGGGCAGATCACCCAGGAACGGATTGTCCGGGGCCTGCTCGGCGGCGGCCGTCGTAAGGACGGCCGCCATCAGCACCACCGCCGTGCTGTGGACCGGCCATCTCATTGCAGGGCCTCGCGCGGGGGCCGATGGAGGTAGCGTTCCTGGAAGACGTCGCCCAGGTTGATGTTGTACTTGACCTCGGTGAACTGCATTTCCGTCTTGCCGCCGGTCTTGAGGTCGGAGACGACGGAGCTGGTGACGGTGGGAAGGTCCTGAATCACTTCGACCTTCTTCGATTCGATGGTCCGGTAGAGCTTGCCGGCCTTGTCGAAGAACTCCATCTTCATGGGGATGAAGTTCCGCCGGTCAATGGCCACCGTGAAGTAGCTGAATTCCACCGTGTCAGGCCGCTTGGGTGTGTTCTTGACGATGTACTGCGCGTCGGTCGTCTCGATGAGTTCATGGACGTCTTCGTCGAGGCTGCGGCCGGAGACGTCTTCGTAGAGGAAGTCCGAGCCGACGAAGCTCGTGCGTTTATCCCCGGCGGCGACGCGTTTGACCAGGGACAGGGCGGGCAGATAGAGCCAGCGGTCGTCGTCCTTGTCCAGGGCCGCGTGCTTATGGACCATGTAGACCATCTTGCGGACGTCGGCGGGACGGTGGAAGTAGACGAAGTAGTTCTGGTCGCCGCCGTCGGCGAGGTCCTTGCGGAGGATGACGAATTCCCGCTCGCGGGCCTGGCCGTCCTTGCTGGTGATGGTCATTTTGACGCGAGCCTTGCCGTCGTCGCCCTGGTAGTAGGCGGCGAGGTTGGCCTTCTGGACGATGGCCCCAACGTCGGTCAGCGGGGTCTGTTCGGCGGCGAACAGAGGCACGGCCGTGCCCGCGGCCAGGGCCAGTGCGCCCAGGGTTACGATCATGGATTTGCGGTTCATTGTGCACCTGCCTTTCCGTGTTTACGCCTGGTTCTTGAGTCCGCAGGCCTTGAGGATGTTCATCATGGGACACCAGTTGGTGAGGGCGGACTGAAACAGATTCAGTCCGACGAATGCCGTGAACAGGAGCCACCAGGGACTGTGGAAGTACGCCAGCGCCGCCGAAGCGGTCACAAAGACCCCGGCGACGGCTCTCAGTGCTCGTTCGACGTTCATACTTGCCCCCTTTCGTCGTTGTTGGCTGTTTTGCAGGCCTGCCGCCGCGATAGGATACTGCATGTGACGGCCAGGACCGCGATGGCGATACCGCTCAAGATGGTAAGCCGTCCGACGCCCAGATGCCAGTACTGATGGAGATTCAGGGCGATGAGGACGACGACGGCGGTCGAGACAATGAAGCAGAATCCGCAACGGCAGGTGACGGCCCCGGGCCCGGCCTCGCGGGCGAGCATGGCCTTTTCCGCCAGCCGCAGGATGGCGGGAAGGGCCATCAGCGTCACCAGGCCGGACAGCGCCATGATGGCGCAGAGGAAGATGCCCACGGTCTTATACGGGACCAGCGGGGCGGCCAGCAGCGGCAGAAAGCCGATGGCGATGACCAGGACGTTGCGGCTGATGGCCTGGGCGGGCTCGCCGAACATGGCGGCGGCGCTGTCCTTCCAGGAGCCGGTGCGGCGGTAGGTGGCCCGTGCGCGTTCGAGGAAGTGGATGGCGAAGTCCACCGCCATCCCCAGCGTCAGGGCGCTGAGGACGGCCACGGGCATGTCATAGTCCTTGCCGACCAGTCCTATGATGCCGTAGATGACCACGATGGTGATGGATAGCGGAACCATGCAGACCAGCCCCCACAACGGCGAACGGAACAGGACGGCCATCATGATGAAGACGATGATGAAGCTGCCGAGCAGCGACTGGAGCATGCCCCAGACCATTTTGTCCTGCCAGACGGTGTTGATGTAGGTCAGGCCCGCCCAGTGGTGTTCGAGGGGGATCGGCGGGGCGTTTTCGGCAAAGAACTTGTCCACGGCGCGGACGACCCGTTCCATGTCCTTGTTGTCGCCGCTGGTCAGTTGGAGCCAGAGGTTGACGCTCTTGAAGTCCTGAGTCACGAAGTGCCAGAGGTCATCGGGCGTATGGCTGGACTGGAACTGGATGAGGCACTGGGCCACGGCCGAGGGCGAGTCGGGGATGCGGTAGTTCTCCGGGCGGCCGTCGATGAGTTCCTGGTGGACCTTCTTGACGATGTCGGCCAGCGTGTTCGACTTGCCCACGAATCCGGACCTGTCAAGGTAATCCTCCAGGTCGGATATGTAACCCAGGACTTCGGGCAGCTTGAATACACCGAGGCGCTGCTTTTCCAGCTCGAAGAAGTCGGTCAGTTCGTACCAGATGTCCGCGTCGGGGCCCTGTGCGCCGGCCTGCCGCTGGTCGGTAATCCGGGCCATGCCGTCGAGGAACTCCTTCTTCGCCGAGCCTCTGGAGTCCTGTTCGAGCAGGAGTTTCTCGGCTTCGGAGATGATTGGCGCCGCCATCGGGAAGTCCGGTTCGAGGTCCTTGCCCAGCCGCAGCAGGCGGGTGCGGACGTCACCAACGAATTCGTTGTCCACGTCGGCCCGGGAGGCGTCGTCGAGGACCAGGAAGGCCATGTACGTGCCGCGGAAGTGTTTGTTGAGTTCGATGTCGGCCCGGCGGATCGGATGTCGCTTGGAGAACCACTTGACGGGGTTGTCGTTGATCTGGATGCGGGTGATTCCGTAGACGGCCACGCCCGTGAAGACCAGGATGACGATGAGGATGGGCTTGGCGGCCGTGTAGGTGAATCGCCCGGCCCGTTCGAGCAGCCGCGAGAGCCACGTCTGCCTCTGCTTATGGACAGCGGCGGCGCCGAAGTTCTCCAAGGACTTGTCGGAGATCATCATGACGTAGGCCGGCACGAAGGCGATGGTGGCGCCCCAGGCGATCATGATGCCGACGGCGACGAAGATGCCGAAGACCTGCACCGGAGGAATGGGCGTCAGGGCCAGTGAGGCAAAACCGGCGGCCGACGTCAGCGATGTATAGAGCATCGGCATGAACAGGTGGCCCATCACCTCGCGGATGGTCCCGCGGCGGCCCTTCTGCCTAGTGTAAAGGTCAAAAAACTCCGAGAGGATATGCACGGAGTCCACCACGGCGATCGGCATCAGGAAGATGGGAATCATGGAACTCATAATGTGGACCGGGTAGCCGAAGCCAATGAGCAGCCCCATCGTGGAGATGACGGAGACCATCGCGACAATCATGGGACTGATGACGAGGATGAGCTTACGGAAGAACACCAGCATCAGGATGAAGATGGTCAGCATCGCCAGCGGGGCGGATATGGCCATCTGGATGAACATCTCGTAGCCGAACGTATCCTCCGCCACGGGCAGACCCGTGATATGGTATTGCTCGTCGCCTTTGTAGCCGGCGATTTCCTTACGGATCAGGGTGTAGATACGATGGCTGAGGTCCTTGCTGGTCAGAGGCAGGTACAGGCTGATGGCCCGGCCGTCCTCGCTGAAGATCGTGCCGGCCAGCAGTGGATTGGAAAAGGCCTTGTCGCGTATGTCGCGGGCCTCGGCGTCGGTGGCGGGCGGCTTGTGCATGAGCCACTCGAACGTCACCACCCCGGGGCCGCCCTGGCCGATGTGGTCGATGGTGGACGGCGCCATCAGATCGACCTCGACGACGCCGATGGTGTGGTTGGGGTCTTCGGGGTCCGGCCATTGAAGGGTCTTGGCGAATTCCGCCAGGTTGTAGATATGGGTAAGACTGGTTCGGTTGAATACGCCGTTGGGGTCGGTATCGTTGACGACGCCCACGACGACGATGTCGTTGAGCACGAACCGCTTCTTGGTGAGGTCGTGGAAGACCCGGACGGGCTCGTCTTCGCTCAGCATGTTCTCCGGGTCGGTGTCGACCCGGATCATGGGGATCAGGGCGCCAAGGGCGACCGTCAGGACAATCAGGATGGCGGTAACGGCCTTGTAGTGCGCCAACGATATGTCGGTAATTCTGTCCTTGAGGCTCATAGCGGAGTCCTAATTCTACGACGGGGCGAAATCCCTATCTCTCTGGCAGGTTCTCTGGATTCACTTTTTGATAAGGCCGGCGAGCATCTTCTTCTCATCGGTGGAGACCTTGCCGCCCATGACGTCGGCGACGTTACCGCCGAACACGCGGCCCATCACGGCCGTGTTGAGCTTGGAGATATTGACCTTGCCGTGTTCATCCTCCCAAACACTGATGGTACACGGCATCATGGTTGAAACCTGCCGATCGGTTGACAGAACGCTTTGTGCATACTCCGCCTTGCAAAGTTTCATCAGTGTGACTCGCGGTGTAAACTGTACCCCCTGAGTAGCCATGGACTTGTTCATGTCCACCACCCCGGACACATGCCAGCCGGCCGATTTGACGGCCGTCTCGAGATCAGCGACGGTCTGGTCGAAACCAAGCCTGCTCTCGTATGTCCTTATCATAAGCGAAGGCATGGCGGCCATCAAGACAGCTACACAGATAGCCGCCCCAGCGAAGACGCCCCCGATACCTGCTATGGCCAGCTTGCCGGTGGATGATTGTTGTACGGTCTGTTCACTCTTGGGCATGGGAAGCCTCCTGTTTGTCCTCACAATGGTTGTAAATACAGTGTAGAACACGAATTACGTTGGGGTTCTCGACGCGGTAGTAGACCTTGGCGCCGGACCGTCGGCTGGCCAGTACGCCTTTGTCTTTCATGAGGGTCAGTTGCTGGCTGGCGATGGCTTGGCGAACCCCGATGGCCTGGCAGATATCGCCCACACACAACTCCTGGTGCTCCAGGGCCTCGATGATTTGCAGGCGGACGGGGTTGGCGATGGCCTTGAGCACGTCAGCAACATGTTCAGCAGTGGCAGTATTCATCGGACAGCCCTATAGAATCTCAATATCTACATATAGCAATAATACTATAGTTAAGCCCGCTTGTTCAAGCGCGAGACTACTTTTCTCGAAAAACATCCCATTTCAGGACCCTTTCCGGCTCACGCGAGACCGGCCGGCACGGATTCCATCGCGGAAACGACCATGCCCCCCGCAAGAGAATCTGAAAGAACCTTCAAGAGTCGCGCAACTGCGGAAGTTGGGCTGATGGGCGAGAGGAACGGGTCCAGGCGCGGCGCGTGGCAGAGTGCTGTCGTGGGACGCTGTGCGTGGTTCGGGGGGGCTGAGGGGCTGTTGGGGCCGATAGTGTGATAACATCGCGGCTTTTTTGAAGGATTTTGGGTTTATCCAGGCTTTTTATTCTTGACAGATGCGCATTTGGGCCGTTAATCTAGGGTGGTAAGGTAATATGGATAGTTACATTAACAAATGGATTTGGCCTCTGGGAGGGGCACTATGAAGGAGCTATTCACGACGGGCGAAGCAGCGGAGATTTGCAGGGTCAGCCAGCAGACGATTATCCGCTGTTTCGACTCAGGCCGCCTGGAAGGATTCCGGGTCCCCGGTTCCAGGTTTCGCCGCATTCCGAGACCCAGCCTGATCAAGTTCATGAAGGACAACAGCATCCCGCTGGATGACCTGGATTCGGACAAGAGGAAGGTGCTGATCGTAGATGACGACCCGGAGATCGTGGAGCTGATCTGCGATATCCTGGAGCGCGAGGGCGATTTCGAGGTTCGGACGGCGTCGAGCGGTTATGAGGCGGGCATCGCCACGCAGGAGTTTCGCCCGGATCTGATTCTGCTGGACTACATGCTGCCGGATGTCAACGGCAACGTGGTCTGCCAGACGATACGGGGCAAGCCCGAGTTCGAGAGCATCCGCATCATCATCGTCAGCGGCGTCGTCAAGCAGGACGAGATCGACCAATTGCTCAAGAGCGGGGCCGAGGGCTTTGTGAAGAAGCCCTTCTCGGTGTCGGAACTGATGGAGCAGGTGAACGGGTCGCTGGCGGCAAGATGAGGGCGTATCGGCCGGGTGTGTTCGGCCGTGGAGCCTATCGGAGGATCGCGGACGTCTGATGCCCGCATCGCCTTGAAAGCGTATATATCGACAGGGGTGGTGATATGCCCTCTGATGACAGACGACGGACCGCTCAGCAGATCGAACTGACGGTGGGGCGACTCGAATCGTTGTCGAGCCTGCCTGCCGTGGCGTCGAAGGTGCTGGACAGGGTGATTCGGCAGGCGCCTTCGGTGGCGTCGCTGGCGCCGATTGTGGAGTGTGACCCGGCGTTGGCGGCGCGGGTGCTGGCCCTGGGGGCGGCCGGTGGGATGGGGGTCGCTCCGGGACGGTTCAGCCTGCGCGGGGTGATGGACCGGCTGGGGGCTGAGACGCTTGCGGACGGTCTGTTGGCGGTGCGGGTGTTCAATCCCTTCGGCATGGATGCGAAGCCGGCGGAACAGGCGGGAAAGCATCGGCGAGACATGTTGCTGCACAGTCTGGCGGTGGCGTGCTGTGCGCGGGACCTGGCGGGGATGGTTGTGCCGGCGGTCAATGCGGAACTGGCTTGGGCGGCGGGATTGCTCCACGACGTGGGCAAGATCGCGCTGGAGGAGGTGATGCCCAAGAGCTTCGCGAAGGTCGTCGATCTGGCGATGGGGCGGCGGCTGCCGAGTTGCGTCGTGGAGCGCGAGCAGGTGGGGATCGATCACGCGGTGCTGGGGCGACGGCTGGCGAACAAGTGGGGGTTCCCGCTGGAGGTGCTGCTGGCGATCTGGCTGCACCACAGCGACACGGAGGCGGTGGCTCAGATTCTGCCGGCGGCCCAGACGGCGCGGATCGTGCAACTGGCCGATGCGATCGTGCTTCGATCCGGGATCGGGGCATCCGGCAGCGGCGGCGGGGCCGACCCGGCGGCGTTGGCCCAGGGGCTGGATATCGACCCGAACCGCTTGCAGCCGGTGTATCACCGGTTGGCCGGCGCGGTGCGGGCGAAGGCGGACCTGTTGGGAATCGATTCGCCGAACGCGGCGGCACAGTACGGTGCGGCCGCTCACGAGGCGATTGTCCGGCTGAGCGGGGCGCGGCGGCAGCTGTCGCGGGATAGTGAGGCGCTGAACGCGGCGACGGGGCGGATGGAGTTCCTGGCCGATTTCATCAGGAGCGTCGGGGCGGCCGATACGCCGCTGGATATTGCCGAGAAACTGGCGGTCCGGTGGCAGAAGGCCTATCAGACGGCGGCGGTGTGCGTGTATCTGGCTGGGCAGGATCTGTCGGATGCGGTGGAGGTGCTGGTGGTGGAGGCCCTCGGGGCGGCCCGGCCGATGCTGGTGGAGCGTCCGGCCGGCGGGGATGTCGCGCCGAATGTTGGGTCGCGGCTGGCCCTGCCGAATGCGCATGGGCGGGTGGACTGGCTGTTCGAGCAGTTGGACGTGGAGTTCAACCCGCACGGGACGCGGCTGCTGCCGCTGGTGGTCGGCGGTCGGGCGGTCGGGGCGGTCGTGTTCGAGTTGCACTACCCGGATGATGCGGAGGCGATGGGGGCGGATATGCGGACCAGTGCGGCCGTGGCGGCGGCGATGCTGGAGATGGCGATGACGCGGGACCGGGAGCGGCGGCTGGCGGAGCATTTCATGGCCTTGTCGCCGGGCGCCGGTTCGGCGGGCGTGGCCGAGTCGCTGGCCCCGGAGCAGGCCGGGCGGGCCGACGACGAACGGCTGCTCGATGTCATAACGGAGCTGGCGGCGGGGGCGGCCCATGAGTTGAACAATCCGCTGGCGGTGATTTCCGGGCGGGCACAGTTGTTGTGCCGGGATGAGGCGGACCCGCGGCGGCGGGAGATGCTCGAGCAGATTGCGGCCAACAGCCGGGAGGCGGCGGGGATTGTCGAGCAGTTGATGGCCTACGCGCAGCCACCGGAGCCGCGGCCGGGGGCGACGGACGCGCGGCAGTTGATCGAGGAGGCGTCGCAGTTGGCGATGGACAAACTCGAGAGCACAAGAGCACAAGAGCATA
>DDXG01000162.1 GCA_002347125.1 Phycisphaerales bacterium UBA2266 | reverse complement strand
CCCCGTCCTGCTGAACCGCGCCCCCACATTGCATCGCATGGGCATCCAGGCGTTCGAGCCCGTTTTGGTCGAGGGCAACGCCATCATGCTGCACCCTCTGGCCTGCAAGGGTTTCAATGCCGACTTCGACGGCGACCAAATGGCGGTACATCTGCCCCTGAGCGTCGAGGCCCAGGCCGAGACGCAGATCCTGATGATGACCGTCTCGAACATTTTCTCGCCGGCCAACGGGTCCCCGATGGTCGGGCCGTCGCAGGACATGGTCATGGGCAACTACTATCTGACCCATATCGACCGCCGCACCGCCCCGGGACCGGACGACCCGATGCCGCTGTTCCGCGACGTTCATGAGGCGATGATGGCCTATGAGATGGGCAAGATCGGGCTGCACGACATGATCAAGGTGCGAATCGACCGGCACGAGGTGACCGAGGACGACTCCGGTCTGCAAAAATCGGCGTCCGGGCCGGTTCAGAAGCTGATCCGCACGTCGGTGGGCCGGTGCATCTTCAACGACATCCTTCCGAAGGGGACGGCCTTCTACAACATGACGATGTCGCAGAAGAAGATGAGCCGCGTCATCAGCGAGTGTTTCGAGGCGACGGGCAACCGTGAGACGGTGGCCCTGCTCGATAAGATCAAGGACCTGGGCTTCAGGCACGCGACGCTTGCGGGTCTGAGTTTTGGCCTGACGGACCTCAAAATCCCGCCCAAGAAGGCGGACATCATTGTTGAAACCGAAAAACGCGTCGCCAAGATTCGTAAGAACTATGACAACGGCGTGCTGACCGAGCGGGAACGCTACAACCAGGTGATCGACGCATGGACCAACGCCCGCGTAGCCGTGACCAACGAAATGATGCGCGGGCTCCGCGAGGACACCGATGAGCAGGGCAGGCCCTACCTCAATCCCATCTTCCTCATGAGCGACTCGGGCGCCCGCGGCAGCGTGGACCAGATTCAGCAGCTTGCGGGGATGCGCGCGTTGATGGCCAAACCCAGCGGCGAGATCATTGAGACCCCCATCAAGTCGAATTTCCGCGAAGGCCTGACGGTGCTGGAGTACTTCAGCTCGACGCACGGCGCCCGCAAGGGCCTGGCGGATACTGCTCTAAAAACGGCGAACTCCGGCTATCTGACCCGCAAGCTCATCGACGTCGCCCAGAACGTGATCGTGATTGAACATGACTGTCAGACGCTGCAGGGTGTGACCAAGAGCGCGTCCACCCGCGGCGGACAGGTGGACATACCGCTGTCGCAGCTCATTGTGGGGCGGACCGCCCGTGACAACATCCGCAATCCGATCACCGATGAGATGATCGTGCGTGAGAACGAGGTCATTACGCCCGAAGCGGCCGGCAAGATCGAGGCTCTCGGATTAGACGCTATCCGGGTCCGCAGCCCGCTGACGTGCGACAGCGCTTTCGGCGTCTGTGCCAAGTGCTACGGATGGGATATGAGCACCGGCAAGCTCGTCGAAGAGGGCACCGCCGTGGGGATCATCGGGGCTCAGTCCATCGGCGAGCCGGGCACGCAGCTCACGCTGCGGACGTTCCATACCGGCGGCGTGGCCTCGCGTGCAATTCTCGAACGCGAGCAGGCGGCCACCTACGCGGGCAAGGTTCAATACAGAGACGTCAACGCCGTGGCATTCACGAATGCCGAGGGGGCCGAGATCATCGTCGCCCTCAAACGAAACGGCGAGATTGCCATCATGGACGACAAGGACCGCGAGCTCGACCGGTTCAAGGTGCCCTACGGGGCGATCATCGTCGTCAAGGACGGCGAGAAGGTCAAGGCCCAGGCGCCGCTGTTCGGCTGGGATCCGCACCGGACGCCGATTCTGGCCGAGGTCCCGGGCGTCATTCGGTTCGTCGATATTATCGAAGGCGAGACGATCCAGGTCGAAGAATCCAAGGTCAAGGGTCGAACCCGGGCGGCCGAGCGTCCTGTTGTCATCGAGCACAAGGGCGACAAGCACCCACAGATCATCATCGAAGACCAGAGCGGCAAGATTCTCGATGTACACTACCTGCCGGCACAGGCCCGCATCGAGGTGGACGAGGGCCAGAAGGTCCAGGCCGGGCAGTTGCTTGCCCACCAGCCCAGGGCTACGGGCGGCACCCAGGACATCACCGGCGGCCTGCCCCGTGTGACCGAGGTTTTTGAGGCCCGCAAGCCCAAGGATCCCGCCGCGATGGCTGAGATCAGTGGTCGGATCGAACTGCGTAGCGACAAGCGCAAGGGCAAGATGACCATTACCATCCGCAGCGAGAGCGGCATGGAAAAGGAGCACCACGTGCCTCGCGACCGCCACCTCAACGTCCACACGGGCGACCTGGTTGAGGCCGGCGATCCTCTGACCGATGGACCACTGGTTCCGCACGACATCCTGAGGATTAAGGGCGAGGAGGCCCTCCAGAAGTACCTTATCGGTGAAATTCAGAACGTCTACCGGTCTCAGAACGTCAATATCAACGACAAGCACATTGAGATCATCTGTTCCCAGATGATGCGCAAGGTCGAGATCGATTCGGTTGGCGACAGCAGTTTCCTCCCCGGCGAAGTGGTCGACAAGTTCACTTTTCGCCAGGAGAACGAGCGGCTGACGAATAGCCTGCGCATTGTCGAGGTCGGCGACGCGGCCAGCGTCGAAGAAGGGCAGATCATCGATAAGAAGGACCTGGCGGCCGTCAACGAGAAGATCGAGATGATCGGCGGCGCCCCGGCCAAGGCCAAACGCACCAGACCCGCGACGGCGAATACGCTGCTTCTGGGCATTACCAAGGCCTCGCTGTGGTCGGAGAGCTTCATCGCCGCCGCTAGTTTCCAGGAAACGACCAAAGTCTTGACGGAGGCCTCTTTGGCCAGTAGAATAGATGGTTTGCACGGCCTGAAGGAGAATGTCATCCTGGGCCACCTGATTCCGGCCGGTACGGCGTTCAAACCGCATCTCGAAATGAAGATTAAGCACCTGGTCGAGGCGCCGCTGCCCAAGGAATTCGAAGAAGCCAGAGAACTCCAGGAAGCCAAGGACGCCGACGCAAGAGCCGACGCGGCCATCAAGGAAGCCCTTGGACTGAGTTAGTCCAAGAACAATTGTCAGTAAGAGAAACAGACTATGCCTACGATCAACCAATTAGTCAGAAAAGCGCGGAAATCATCGAAGGGCCGCAAACGCGTCTCGGATATCAGCGGTTCGCCCCAGAAACGCGGCGTGTGCCTGATCGTCAGGACACAGACGCCCAAGAAGCCGAACTCCGCCCT
>DDXG01000093.1 GCA_002347125.1 Phycisphaerales bacterium UBA2266 | reverse complement strand
GTGGGGTGGAACTGGACGAACTCCAAGTCTCGCAGGACCGCTCCGGCCCGGTAGGCCATGGCCAGGCCGTCGCCGGTGGCGACGGTGGGGTTGGTGGTCTCGCGGTAGAGTTGTCCGGCGCCGCCGGTGGCGAGGATGGTGTTGGCGGCCCAGATGATCTGGGGGCCGTGGTCTTTGAGGCGGCCGATGGCGCCGCAGCAGGCGTTGTTGTCGTTGGCCAGCAGGTCGACGGCGTAGAAGTGTTCGAGGATGTGGATGTTGGGGTGGCCGCGGACCTTGCGGATGAGGGTCTCGGCGATGATTCGGCCGGTGGCGTCGCCGTGGGCGTGGGCGACGCGGGGGTGGCTGTGGCCGCCTTCGAGGGTGGTGGCGATGCGGCCGTTGTCCAGGTCGAACTCCGTGCCCCAGTCCAGGAGCTGGCGGATCAGGCCGGGGCCCTGCTCGACGACGAGGCGGACGATGGATTCGTCGCACAGGCCGCAGCCGGTTTTGAGGGTGTCGGCGACGTGGGCGTCGAGGGTGTCGTCGGTTCGCAGGACGGAGGCGATGCCGCCCTGGGCCTTCCAGGTGTTGCTGTCTTCGAGGTCGCCTTTGCAGGCGAGGATGACGTTGGAGTGCTCGGCGGCTTCGATGGCGGCCCGCAGGCCCGCGATGCCCGCGCCGATGACCAGGCAGTCGGTGAAGAGCTGCTGCGTGGCGTTGGAGTCGATGGGTACGAGATAACGTCTTAAATAGGCTCTGTCGGGCATAGTCATCCTGCGCTGTCTGGGCCGTCCGTGTCCAGGCGGCCGAAAAAACGTATTATAACGCCAAAGAGCAGTCCTAGGGCAAAAAGTAAAAGGTAAGAAGTCAATGACACACCGTAGGGGCAGCCCCCCGTGGCTGCCCTGAAGCGCTTGTCATGCTGAGCGTAGCGAAGCATCCGGCCCGTGGATTGGATTTGACACTTACTCGTCCGTAGGCCCCAGTTGCATGCAACCTGATTCAAACACTGAACCCCTGCATTCCCGCCTGCCAGGCAATAGCATCGGCACTGCCGCGACCATCCAATGCACGCGTTGTCCGACCGGGGATTGCCCCGGATTCTCACGGATTGACTTGGATTGACTCTGTTCTCTTGACACGGGTTTTCCGGGTCTTCCCTTGACTGGCGAGCGCCGGGACGATAGGTTTGAGGTGGTCTTTGGAGGCTTGGATTTATCGCTTTGGGCCAGGAACATGAGGCGCCAAAGGAACAAGGAAATGGCTCTTGTGGCCCCTGAATTTGAAGGAGAGAATCAAGCCTATGAGTATGGGTACGTGGGTGTGCCTTGAAGAAGAAGCAGTCCAGGTCGCGGTTGTTACCAGGGAGAAGAGCAAGTCTACATGTGAACTGCTTGAACATGCTCTGTCTACACTGGCGGATGGGTTTGAGATCATCGGGCGGGAGGATATGGAGGTCACGCGCGTCCAGATGGGGCTGTACAGCCAGAACCTCAATTCACTCAAGTGCAGCATTGATCTTGCGTATCGGGGGTATTACACCCAGTCAGTTAATCTCCTGCGCGGCGTCTATGAGAACTGGATAGCGTTCTGGTATCTTGCTGACTTCCCAGAGAAGGCCCAACTGTGGCTGAGTCGGGACCATCAGCCGCCCAGCCACAGCGAGATGCTCAGTAAACTGGGGCTTGGTTTTGTGGAAGACAAGGGCGTTGCACGTGAGTGGTATCGTATTCTCTGCAAGTTCGCCCATCCCGATTATCTTACAGTGGTTCCACACTTGGGTAGCCGTGACGGGGAACCGCGTGCGTTCTTTGGGGCAACGTACAAAGGGGAACGGTTTGCTTCTTGCGCTTGGATGATCTTACAGTTCATCAACTTGATGCTTCGAGACATCGGGCTTTGGGCGCCGCCCAGCGAGCCATGGTTGAAACGTTGCACGACAGTGATGGAGCGTGTGCTGGAGTTTCTCCAGCGGCAGACATGACAGAACATGCGTGTCTAAGGGCCTCGAAGGAGGCAAGCGAGGGGGCAAGAGGGAGAAGGTGGGCAGGTAGAGGATGTTGTGGTTCGAGGTGATGCTGGTGTTGGCGATAGGATATGGGGCTCCGTCGTCGCGGGTCTGGACCCCGCATCAAGTGCGGGGTGACATAGGAACAGGCAAGAGAGAAGGGGGCGGGGCCGGCGGGGTCTATTTCAGGATCACGTCGTAGACGAGCCAGTAGGTGGCGGCGATTTCCGGGAGGGTCAAGGCGAGGGTTCCGACGACGCCGATCACGAACTTCCTTCTTGTCCGCAGGGGCGGCCGATGGTCGGTCTGATTGTGGTGGAACGTCGGGATCAGCACGATGCCGCCGTAATTGAGTATATGCACGGGGACATCGACGGGAAACAGCAGGACGCCCAACCATTCGAACGTGCCGGCGAAGAGCTTCAGAATGATCGACTCCAGCAGAAGTCCGACCGCCCCCATCGTGAAGTACGCCTCGCGCGGGGTGTACGTGAACCAGCGGAACCAGAGGCGGAAGACGGCCGCCATGAAGAGATAATGCGGCGTGAGCACGAGCATGATGACCAGGACCACGCCGGGATTGACCGTGCCGTAGGAGCCGAAGTCGACGCAGAACTCCATGAGCATGGCGTACGCCCATGCGAGCAGGACGTAGCGGGCGAACGAGAAAGACCTCGCGGCCGACGCCGGTTGCGCCGAGCCGGCCGGTTCGGCGTGGAGTCTCTTCCATTTTCTTCGGTACAGAGCGTACAGGACCAGTTCCCCGATCCCCAACATGAGGAAGTTCCAGAGGCCCGAGACGGCCGTAACGACTCCCAGCCCCAGAATGAACAGGATCACCGCCAGGGTGTACCAGCGGAAGCCGCGAGGCAGGAAGTGGTCCGTATCTGTGAAGGGTTCGCCCATGAATGCCTTTCGTCGGTGGCTACGGATGTCCGATAGAATCCACGGGCAAGATGCCCGTGCTACGCATCGGCGGCATGGCCGTGTCACGTTCACGGGCAGGATGCCCACGGCATGCAAGGGCGGGACGCCCATGCCAC
>DDXG01000383.1 GCA_002347125.1 Phycisphaerales bacterium UBA2266 | reverse complement strand
GCTATGGGCGGTCGCGACGGCATGAGGGGTGGGCAGAGGGGCGGTCCCGGAGGTATGGGTGGTCCGGGCGGGATGGGCACTATGGCGGGCGACTTCATGAGGACCGAGCCCCTTGCCAAGGACGATGCGGAGGCCAAGATCCTTGAGATGCTTGACGTGATGGACCGCACGGGTCGCCGCGGGAACATGAACGTGCCCAAGGAGGACGGCCGACTGTTGCGCCTGCTGACCGAGAGCCTCCAGGCCAGGAAGGTGGTGGAGCTGGGGACCTCGACGGGTTATTCGGGCATCTGGTTCGCCCTGGCCCTTCGCAAGACCGGAGGGGTGCTGATCACGCACGAGATTGACGAGGCCCGCGCCTCTGTCGCCCGCGAGAACTTCAAGAAGGCCGGCGTCGAGGAGCAGATTAAGCTGGTCATGGGCGATGCCCATGAGAAGGTCAACGATGTCGAAGGCCCCATCGATATCGTTTTCCTGGATGCGGACAAGGAAGGCTACCTGGACTATATGCAGAAGCTGCTGCCGAAACTGCGGGCCGGTGGTTTGATTATTGCGCACAACATGAACCCCGGTCAGGCCGACCCGCGGTTTGTCCAGGCGATTACGACGGACAAGAATCTCGAGACTCTGCTGCTTCAGGGCGGGGTGAGCGTAACGATGAAGAAGTACTGATCCGTCGTGCCGCGATGGTCGTCCGGGTGCGGCGGCATGGGCATCCTGCCCGTGTCGCCGTGCGCGGATACTTCGTCCGGCGGCGGGATTTGCTCTGGCGGTTACGGCCGCACGGACGGACGGAATTACGGGTTGCGAGCGGGGGCGTTTTCCGGTATGGTCCTGCCATGAACCGGATGTTCAACAGGCACAGGAGGCCATCGCGTGACCCAGACGCATGACAGTGCGGGGCGGCCTATTCGTCGGGGACCCTACCCCGAGCTGACGTGGGCGGCGATTCTCGTCGGCTACGGGATCGGCATTCTGATCGCCATCAGCATCGGCTACGCAAGCCTGAAGCTTGGATTCTCCATTGAGGGATCGGAAGTGGCGGCGATTCTGGGCTTCGGGATTCTGCGGGGCTTGATGGGGCGGACGAGCATCATCGAGAACAACATCAACCAGACGATCGCCAGCGGCGTCAACAGCGCCTCGGCCGGACTGATGTTCACCGTCCCGGCGCTGTTCATTCTGCACAACAGGGGGGCGGCTGATGGGTTGATGGCCTTCAGCCCCGTACTGATGGTCTTCGCCTGTATCGCCGGCGGAATCCTCGGGGTGGCCTTCATCATCCCGCTGCGCAAGCAGATGATCGATTTCGAGCGGCTCACGTATCCCGGCGGTGTGGCGGTGGCGGCGATTTTGAAGTCGCCGGGAGCGGGGGTCCGCAAGGCGATCATGCTGCTGGGCGGCATCGCGATAAGCGGGGCCGTTCATCTTGCGTGTCAGTTGAAACAGGTGGAATACTGGAATTTGGGCGAGTTGATCCGTCTGCCGGATTACATGAACGGGGTATGGTATCTGTCCTTGATGACCGTGGGCGTCGGATTCATATCGGGGCGCGGGGGCTTTTCGTTCGTGATCGGCGGGTTCGTCTGCTACTGGATCCTCGCGCCGGTTTTGAACGCGAGGGGGCTGTTGCCATCGCCCGCGGAGCTTTCGCAATTGGGCATGTCCATGCCGAAGTATCTTCAGAGCAAGCTGTTCAGCCCGGTGGGGATCGGGATGTTGATCGGCGGGGCCGTTACGGGGATTCTCCTGGCGCTTCCGTTGATCGCCAGTGCGGTCAAGAGCATGCAGTCGGCGGCGAAAACCAAGTCGGCGATCTCGCAGGATGAGATGCCCATCCGACTTCTGTACATCGCGATCGCCGGAGCAGCGGTTCTGCTGTTCATCGTGGCTATTACGAGTGTGCGGGAGATGGGGATTGTGCGCGGGGGTGTGATGGCGCTGCTGGGGACACTCTGGATTTGGGTGGCGGGCGTGGTGCTGTCGGAGTGTATCGGCCGGACCAACTGGTCGCCGCTGAGCGGAATGACGCTGATTGCGGTGACGATTCTCATACTCATAAGCAAGGGACTCGGGAATACCGCGGCCATCATCTCGTCCATGATGGTCGGGGCGGCGGCGTGCGTGGCGATGTCGCAGGCAACGGACCTGATGCTGGACTTGAAGACGGGGTATCTGGTCGGCGCTTCGCCTCGCAAGCAGCAGATGGGCCAGTTCCTGGGCACCTGGCTCGGGCCGATTGTGGTCATGGCCCTGATCTTCGTTCTGCACAAAGCCTATACGCTGGGCAGCGACAGGTTGGAGGCGCCGCAGGGCACCGTGCTGGCGGGCGTCATGGAGGGGATTCTGGGCGGCGATGTGCCGGTGAAGAAGTACATCGCAGGGGCCGGGCTGGGCGCCGTACTCAGCGCCAGCGGGATCGGCGGACTGGGGATACTCGTGGGGCTGGGGTTCTATCTGTCCTTCAGCATCGTCTTGACGTACAGTATCGGCATGGCGATTCGGATCGTGCTGGACCGGCGCGTGGGGCGGCGGTTCAGCGAGGAATTCGGGATCCCGGTGGCGGCAGGTCTGATCGTGGGCGAGGCCCTGGTGGGCGTGGGGTTCGCCGTCTATTATCTGGGCAAAGCGGCTCTTGCGGGATAATCGAGTTATATACCATGAAGAATATAGGGTATATCGTAATAACGATAGGGTTTCTGGGCGGGGCCACGGCCGGTGTCGCGGACAAGGATGAGGTCCGTTGGGCCTATTTCATTCCCGCCATCGCCGCGGCGGCAGCCGGCGTGTTCATGGTCCGCCTTGCACAGAAAACGCACAGCACCGGTACAAAGAAGCTGGCGTCGAATATGGAGGCGGTCAGGACAAGTCTGGCGCGGATCACGGCGAATATCACAGACCTGGACGGGCGCAAGGCGGACGTCGAGACTCATGACGTGCGGCGGTGGATCAGCGAGTTGTTTCCCAACGACCTGGAGCGATTCGTGGAGGCCAGGGAGAGCATCGTTTACGTGCACGGCCTGCAGGCCTACGCGGATGTCATGAACCCGTTCGCGGCCGGGGAGCGATACCTCAACCGCGTCTGGTCCGCCTCGGCCGATGGATATGTCGACGAGGTCAACGAGTACCTGGGAAGGGCCAGGGAACAGTTCGCCGACAGCCTCGCGGTGCTGCGAAAGCTCGGAGAACCGTGCTCCTGACGGGCCGGCGATTGGGCGAATAATTCGAGGACTCTCGGGGGAATTGGCTGGACATTGCGTCGCGGATGTGGTAGGCTTCTCTTCGTGGGGCCGGCCGGGGCAAGGCCCCCGGCGGCGTCGTTGACAATGTGCCTGTTTGGGAGGTTTTGTGCCATGAGGAATAGGGGTATCGAGAGAACGTGCGCCCTGGCGCTTCTGATGGGGCTCTGTTTTCAGGGGGCGGCATCGGGCATCCTGACGGAATATGAATTCGTGGTCGGGCGGAGCACGCTGATTCAGACCGGCGGCATCGGGGGTTGGTTCTGGGAGCACGAGGTCCGGGGGGAGTTCTCCATCGTGGTGGACTGTGTGCGATGGACGGCGTCTATCCAGGACGTGAACGCCACATACGCCGACGGGCGGGACCTTGGGGCACTGTTTGACATGACGCATTTGCAGTGCGTGGATATGAACGACACGGGGATCGTGTTTGAACTGCCCGCGACAAGCGAGGGTGTCATAATCCCCCGCAGCGCCATCCGCCTGGCGGTTGTCTACGAGGGCGAGACGATCCGGCTGTCCGGCGGCTTCTACGAAGATGTCTGCGACGGGTTCCAGTACCGGCTGGAGGCGGTCGCCCAGGCGCCTTTGAGGACCATCTACGTCGCCCCGGACGGCGACGACGACAATGACGGACGGACGCCGCAGACCGCCCTGCAACACATCCAGACGGGCATCGGCTGCACCCCCATCGGCTGGACGGTTGTGGTCCTGCCCGGCACATACAGCGAGGACATCAACTTCCGCGGCAAGAACCTGACGGTGGTCGGCGAGGACCTCAACGGCTTCGAATCGGCCCGTAATACGATCATTGACGGCAGCGTTGTCTTTCGCGGGACTGAGGGCCCCGACTGCGTGCTGGCGGGATTCACCATCAAGGGCGCTGTCTCGGGTTTCGACGCAAACCTTGACCCGCTCGGGGCCCATCATGCAAAGGGCACCATCAGCCACTGTCTGATTCAGAATGTCGCGACAGGATGCGGTCGTTTGATTGCGGGCTTCGACGGGCTCATCGAGAACTGCGTTGTCGCCGACAGCGCGTACATGTGCGCAAGGCCATCGCCCGTCTGGACCATCGAGGACTGCTCGGCGGAGTTTCGCAACTGCACGTTGTGGAATCTCGCCGATGGACTCGGAGTCGGGGCCGGGTATAGCGTGTGGATGGAGAACTGCATCGTCAATTGCGGCATCGGTGTAGCCGCCGGCGGCACACTGGAGGTCCGCTACTGCGACGTGATCGGGGGCCGTGACGTCGTGACCGGTGACGGCGAGGTATCCTGGGGACCCGGTAATATCGACGCTGATCCCTGTTTCGCCGCCGACGGGCAGTGGTCCACGGTCGGCGACTATCATCTCAAGAGCCAGGCGGGTCGATATGACCCCGCGGTCGGCGCCTGGGTCAAGGATGGCGTCACAAGTCCGTGCATCGACACAGGCAACCCGGACTCCGACTGGTCGGCGGAACCCTGGCCCCACGGCCAGCGGATCAACATGGGCGCCTATGGCGGGACATCCGAAGGGAGTAAGTCGCTGTCAACCGCCGGCTGCTTCCCGGTCAATCATCCAGACCACGGCGAATGGGTCAAAGTCGGCATGCCCGAATGCTGGTGCTTCCCCAGGCAATGTCGCGGTGACACGGACGGCCGGTGGGAGGGCACTCTCAAGTGCGGACAGATATACTATGTGCGTTTCTACGACCTTAACGTCTTGATGGGCACCTGGAACATCGCCGAACCACCCCATGGGCCGGGGGTAGGTTCCGCCGGTATCTGCGCGGACTTCGACCACGCCGCTGAGGGCAGCAGCAAGACAGGTTACTACCGGGTTCACTTCAACGACCTCAATATTCTCATGGCGCATTGGTATATCAACGCGCCGCCTTTCGGCCCCGGCATCCCCGCGGACTGCGGAGGCACGCTGGAACCATAGGTTGNNGTGTGGGGATATGCCTCGATGCCCGGGTACGAAGCCACAGCGAATTCCTTGACAGGAGAGCACGCGGGGCCTATAGTGCGCGGACTCTTGGATAGCCCATGACGACATGTTAAGGAGAACATTATGGCATCGTACATCAGATTGGCCGTCGTGTCGCTTTTGTTGGTCGGGATTATGGAGGCTTCGGGGCCGGCGGCGCCGGGGGCCCTGTCGGACAAGGACATCGAGCGGATGCAGTCGTCGCTGCGGATGGATCCCCAGACGCGGGCGATGTACAACGCGCTGACGAACACGGACATCTCGTCGCTGGCGCTGAACCGCGAGATCGTCCGCGGGCACAACGAACTGTACAGTCACAAGATCGAGGTCAAGGGCATCACGAACCAGAAGAGCAGCGGCCGCTGCTGGCTGTTCGCGGGCCTGAACCTCATTCGCCCACAGGTCATCGACAAGCACAAGCTCAAGGGCTTCGAGTTCTCCCAGACCTATCTGACCTTCTGGGACAAGTTGGAGAAGGCCAATTACACGCTTGAACTGATCATCGAGATGCGCGACCGCGACCTGATGGACCGCGAGATGGAGTTTGTGTTGCGCCACCCCTGCGACGACGGCGGATATTGGGAGGGCGTGGTGAATCTGATCGAGAAGTACGGGGCCGTGCCGCAGGGTGTCATGCCGGAGACGAACAGTTCCAGCAGCACCGGCCTGATGAACAGCCTGCTGGCTCGCAAGCTACGGGCCGATGCCGTGAAACTCCGCGAGATGCACGCCGCCGGGGAACCGCTCAAGAAGCTGCGGGCGGCCAAGAAGAAGATGCTGGCCGAGGTGTACCGGATGCTGGTGCTCAATCTCGGCGAGCCGCCCCGGCAGTTCGAGTGGCGGCACGAGGACCCCAACTCCAAGCCAACCTCGCCCAAAAGTTATACGCCGAGGAGCTTCTACGAGGAGTTCGTGGGCGTCGACCTGGGCGAGTATGTCAACGTGTTCAGCGACCCGTCGAAGGATTACGGCAAGCACTACGAAATCCGTATGACCTCGAACATCCAGGGCGGCCGCAACGTCCGATTCGTCAATGTCCGGCCGGAGGTCCTCAAGGCGGCGGTGCTTAAATCGGTCCTGGGCAACGAACCCGTCTGGTTCGCCTGCGACGTAGGCAAGGACCAGAGCCGCGAGCATGGGATCATGGCCCTGGATATGTATGACTACGAGGCCGTCTACGGCGTTGACCTGTCCATGACCAAGGCCCAGCGGTCGCTCTATCGAGAAAGCGTACCGAACCATGCGATGGTCTTTGTGGGTGTGGATATGAAGGACGAGACGCCGGTCAAGTGGCTGGTGGAGAACAGTTGGGGAACCGACCGCGGCAGCAAGGGGTATTGGGCCATGTATGACGAATGGTTCGACGTGAACGTGTATTGCTCGGTGATCAAGAAAGAGAATGTGCCCGAAGAGGTGCTCAAGGTATTCGAGCAGCCCGCCATCCAATTGCCGGTGTGGGACCCGATGTGGTCGTTCGTTAACTGATGTATTGCGTGATGTGTATTGCGTATTGCGAGCGAACGCGGGTTTAGAACTCGTCTGAGCGCGGTCGCCTATCATCACGAGTGCTCCGAATGGCGCTCGACAATGATTCGGTCTTGCCCGGTTAGTTGTCCTGCAGGGCCGTCTTGTAGAGCCACAGGGCCACACCAACGAGCAGAGCGACTCCGAGGAATCCGCCCAAAGGCATCTCCATGAGGGGTAGGGCGATTTCGAGTTTCTTGAGCAGGACGATAGGAATCGCCAGGAGGATGCCGGTGAGCGCTTCGCCGGTGATCAGGCCCGAGGCGAAGAGCAGTCCGTTTCGGCCCGCGCCTTCGGAGTCGGTCGATGCCGACTTTCTGGCCTTGCGATAACGCATGATGACGTGGTGGATTAGACCGCCGGCAAAAATGGGCACGGACAGTTGGAAAGGCAGATAGAACCCGATGGCGACAGCAAGGACGGGCGTACGGAAGACGCTGCCAGTCTTCTTGAGATACTGGTCAAGGGCGATAATGCCGACGGCTACGCCCATGCCGATAAAGAGAAAGGTCCACGGCAGATCTCTGGCGAAAACACCGCGCGCGACCGAGGCCATGAGATTGGCCTGCGGCGCATCGAGTGGTTTGGCAAGCCTCTCGGCGCCGGGCTGACCGGCGAAGCCGTAGGCCTTCTGGAGCAGCATGAGCACAGGCGCCAGGACCAGAGCGGCTGACACGGTGCCGACAAGTTGCATGACCTGCTGTTTCCATGGCGTGGCGCCGACGATCTGGCCGGCCTTGAGGTCCTGCATGTTGTCCCCGGCGATGGCCGCGGCGCAGCAGACAACTGAACCGATGATGATGGCGGCGGCGGGGCCGTCTTTGTTGCCTTCGCCCATCATAAGGAACAGCAGCAGTGACGACACCAGGACCGTGGCGATGGTAACACCCGAAATCGGATTGTTCGATGAGCCGACGATGCCGGCCATGTAGGCTGCGACGGCGGAGAAGACGAATCCGGTAACGAGCATGATCGCAGCCATGCTCATGGAGATCACAAGGTTGCCAACGAAGAACTGGTAGACCAGAAAGAGCGGGACGATCGACGCGATAATGAGGATGAGCACCCATTTCATGGACATGTCTTTGTCGGTACGGTCGATCTTCGTGTCGGAACCACCCATGTCGCGGTAGGCATTCAGGCCCGAGACGATTCCCCGGACGAGGGATTCCCGCATGTCGATAATAGCCCAAAGCCCCCCTACCACCATCGCTCCGACGCCGATATATCGCGTCTTGGCCTCCCAGATCAAGCGGGCCCATGCGACCATAGTAATATCATCGGGCTGAGTGTCGGAAAGGGCGCAGATAGGGATGGCGATGCACCAGTTGCTGAAGCCCCCGATGAAAATAAGAACGGCGATGTTGAGGCCGACAATGTAGCCGACCGACAGCAATGCGGGGCTGAGGTTTGAGCCGAAATATGCAATGGAGCCGCCGATGGCCTTGGCGCCTTGCACGGCTTCAGGCCATAGTCCAAGGGCGCCGGCACCGACTTTGAAGAGACTGCTGGCGATGGCGGCCTTGGCTATGTACATGACGCCCTTGCCGCCCTTCTGGCCTGTTTCGAGGACCTCGGCGGTGGCGATGCCTTCGGGGAACTTGAGATTGCCTTCAATGATCAGGGCGCGTCGCAGGGGAATGGTGAACAGAACGCCGAGTACGCCTCCGAAACCGGAGATGATGGCGACCCATTTGAAGCTGAACGACTCCCAGCGACCGAGGATGATCAGTGCGGGCAGTGTAAAAATCACGCCCGCGGCCAGAGATTCGCCGGCCGAGGCGGCGGTCTGGACGATGTTGTTCTCGAGAATATTGGATTTTCTGAACAGTCTCAGGACCCCCATGGAGACGACCGCCGCGGGAATGGAAGCGGAAACGGTCATGCCCGCGAACAGGCCGAGGTAGGCATTGGCGGCCGCGAGAATAACCGACAGCGCCACGCCCAGAATGACGGCCTTGACGGTTATCTCCGCGAGAGCGTTCTGTCCCTTGTCCATGCGAGTCCTTTCACCGGGATTCTCACGACATTGTACATGGCTGCGACGGCCGACTCAATCGACAAACTGTTCGACGAAGTACCCGGCGGTCAGATGCTCACCCGTGGCGCGGCGAATCATCTCATTCCAGTGATAGACCGCGCCGACGCGGAAGACCGCCGACTTCAGATAGGCCCCCGCCTGGGGCTGATCGACATAACTCAGGCCGGCGTCCGATTCGAGCATGAGGACGTTCCTGACGATATGATGGTGAAGCTGCGATGCGAACAGTTCGCCGAGCATGTAGTTATGGTAATAGCACGGGGCCACGGCGAAGTGTATCTTGGCGGCCCAGTCCGGGGCGTCGCGATCCGGCGGTGTGCGGACAAGCTGGTACTTCGTGACCATCTCCCACCAGAGGGCGTTGAGGTCTTGATCGGGGTCGGCGTAGAGGGCCTTCTCAAAGTGGTACATGACCATGGCCCAGCGGGCGAAAATGAGTTGCTTGAGGCGCGCATACCGCCCGGCGACCTTCTCAATCTCCATCCGCTGCTCATCGGACAGACCGAGCATCTTCTGCATCCAATACGCATTGCGGCTGAGACGGCCGAAAAACATGGCGATGCCTTCCGTGGTGAACGCATGGGCCGGGCGCCGCAGCAGGTACGGGACCTCCGGGTCGCGGTAAAAGTCGTAGACGCCGTGGCCCAGCTCATGGAGGACCGTCTCCATCCAAGTCTCGTTGGGCTTGATATTGCACAAGATACGAACATCACCGGCCCGGTCGATGTCGGTACTGAAGGCGTGGGGATTCTTGCCTTCGCGGTCGTAGAGGTCGCTGTCGTCGAGAATGGACTCGACCGGCAGGCCGATACCCGCGTAGAACCTGGCGGCCAGGGCCTTGATGTCGGCGTCCGCGTAGTACCTGTCCAGGTCCAGTTCGTAGACCAGCGGCGTCTCCTGGAAGAATGGGTCGTGATAGTGCCAGGGCATGAGGTCGGCGACGTCCATGCCGTACGAACGGGCGAGGATGGCGTCGAGTTCGCCCTTGGCGGCCGCAAAGGGATCATCCGTCAGCCGCTCGAGTTCGGCGAAAACGGCGTCGACTTCGGCCACATCCTGCTCGGAGACCGTCAGCGCCAGGGTGTGGTAATTGTCGAAGCCGAGCGACCGGGCCGCCTGGTTGCGGAGCCGCACCAGGGTCAGGATATCCTCCGCAACGACCGGGCCGACCTGCTTGCTTGCGAGCCAGGCCTTTTGCCGGGCGGCCGAGTTGGGGTCGGTCTTGAGAATCTCCTTGATCTCGTTGTCCGTCACCGTGCGCCCGTCGATCCGGCCGCGGTGGGTACTGAAGTTCTGCTCAATCTTCGTACCCATATCCACGATCTGCTTGAGCAGGCCGGGGTCGATCTGGTTCTCAAGGTAGGCATAGTAAAGCACCTCGACCTGGCGGGCCCGCAGGGAGTCCTGCACCATGCCCGACTCCCGCAGACCCTTCAGATAAGCGAAGTCATTCGCATCGGTGTAAATCCGGCGAATCTGCAGGGTCAGGGCATTGACGGCCTCGTAGGCATCGGGCTTGCCGGTCGTGGCGGCCTGCCACCAGGCCAGCGCCGCTTCTTTCTCCAGGGGCTGGACCGTCCGTACGTGCGTTGTAAGGAAATCGATCAAGGGGTTCTCCTTTGAAGCGGCGTTCTCGCGGTCGCAGCCGCAGACCGACAGGGCCGCCGTCAGCGTCGCCGCGGCAAGCCAACATCGGATGGTGCGCCAATCGGATACGGATGCACGGGCTTTCATGGTGATGCACTCCTTCACGGTTTATCGTGACAGCCGGCGCAGCGGCACATTCCGCGATCGCGCCGGGGTGCATCCTATCATGGGCATCGAGGCTCGTCCAGCCTCACTTGGTGTCCGAACGGTCCGGATAGACGGGTTTGGCGGGCGTGGTCGGGGGGGTCTTCTTGAGCATGTCGAGGACCACTTCGATCGCCTTGTCCAGTTGGGGGTCAGCTCCCTGGGCCAGATCATGCGGCATGGGTTCGACCTCGTAGTCCGGGTCGACGCCGTAGCCCTCGACTTCCCAGTTGCCGGCGGTATTCCAGAAGCCGAACGCCGGGGCGGAGATGTAACCGCCGTCGATGAACTTGGGGTTGCCGCTGATGCCGATGAGTCCGCCCCAAGTTCGTGTGCCGACCAGGGGCCCGAGAGCGGCCTTGCGGAAGTAGTAGGGCAGGGCATCCCCCCCCGAACCGGACCAGCCGTTGATGAGCATGACCTTGGGGCCGGTATGCGAAAGATTGGGCGTCCGCCAGTCGCGGTGGTCGCGACGCGCCCAGTAGTTGTATGTCGGGCGGTTGAGCAACTCGACGAAGCGGTCGGGGACCTGGCCGCCCGCGTTGAAGCGTTCGTCGATGATGAGGGCGTCCTTGTGCCACTGGGCGGCGAACTGGCGGAACAGCTCGCTGAGGCCGTTGCGTCCGGTATCGGGCACGTAGATATACCCCACCCGGTTGCCTGTGGCTTGTTGGACCTTAAGGCGGTTGGCCTCGATCCACGCGGCGGCGCGCAGGTCCGTCTCGCTGCTGAGCGGTTCAATAATAATCCGGCGCGGATTGCCGGCATCCGGCGGCGAGCCGATTTCCAGCGTGACCGTCTTGCCCGCGAGGCCCTGCAACGCGGCCCATGGGTCCTTGGTGGAATCCACCTTCATGCCGTTGACGGCCATGAGGTAGTCTCCGTGTTTGACATCGATGCCGGGCCGCACCAGCGGGCTTCGCTGAGTGGCGTCCCAGACGGCGCCTTCGTAGATGCGCGAGAATTGAAAGAGGCCCAACGACCGGTCGAAGACGAAATCGCAACCCAACAAACCCACCGACACCGTGGGTCCCTTCTCGACGTCGCCGCCGCGGACGTAGGCATGCGAGGCGTTGAGCTCGCCGATCATCTCGCCGATAACGTAGTTGAGGTCCTCTCGGTCCACGACAAACGGCAACATGGCCGCGTAACGGGCGCGGACGTTTTCCCAGTTGAGCCCGTGCATATTCGGGTCGTAGAAGAAGTCCCGCTCGATCCGCCAGGCCTCGTTGAACAACTGCGTCCACTCCGCACGGGGTTCGATCCATGCCTCCAGGTCGCTCGTCGCCAGTTTGTGGGTGTTGTTGTTACCGCCGTTCTTGGCCAGCGAGGCGATCCCATAGGTCGAACCGCTCTTGTAGATGAACTTGTTGCCCGCGCAGGAGACCTCGTAGTCGTCGACATCCGCCATAACGGTCTCCTCCTTGCGACTGTCCGTATCGTAGTAGGTCAGGACGGTCTGGCCGTTCTTGGCCGCACCCGCCGGCGGGCGTCGCAGAAAGACCAGTTTGCCCTCCACCGTGCGGAGCTTTCTGAGGTTGCCGGCATCGACTGGCAGCTCGACGACACGTCGTTCGATGTCGTCAAAGTCAATTGCGTCCGATGTCGCCGACCCGTTCGCGTTTGCCTCGCGCTTGGCTCCGTTGGAGGCGGCGTCGTTGGCGTCGTCGGACCGGCCGTCGGCGGTCTCCTCGTCGCTTCGCGGCGCGATCGGCGATTCGACGGTCTTGCGCAAGGTCACGGCGTAAAGGCGTGCGCTGTTCGCATAAACCCATGTCTCGTCAAAGTCGCCGAAGACGGGCGTGAAAGAACGGTTCGACCGGAAGAAAAGGTAATCGCCCCCCTGGTCGAAGACCGGTTCGGTGTCGTCGTAGTAGTCGCCGGTCACCTGGTGGACACGTTTGTCCAGCGTGTCGTATACCATGATGGCGGCGTTGCGGTTGGCCATGTGCCGGTGGTAGGCCAGATAACGACTGTCCGGCGACCAGTTGTAGGACTCCATGTCGGTCCACTCGTCCTTGTCGACAAGCTGCGGATCGCTGCCCGCCTCGGCCGCGACCACCCACAGGCTGCCGGTCTTGTCGGAGAACGCAATAATCTTGTTGTCGGGCGACCACACAGGACGATAGCGAAAGACCTTCCCGTTGCGGGTGATCTGCACGGCCTGGCCCGACCCGTCGGAGGGGCGGATGTAGAGTTCGTACTCGCCGGTGGCGTCGGAGAAATAGGCCACGTTGGCCGCATCGGGCGACCACACGGCGAATCGCTCGGCGGCCCCGGAGGTGTTCGTCAGGTTTCGAATGCTGCCGTGCCTGGCCGGAATGGTGAATACCTCCCCTCGGGCCTCGAACAGGCCCCGCTGGCCCGTAGGCGAAATGTCGAAGTTCTCGATGCGGTCCGAGACATTCTTCAGGCTGGAGCGAAACTGCGGCAGGTCGTCCGGGACGCGTATCTCCACGGGCATCGCGCGTTCGGTGGCCAGATCCAGCAGGTGCAGGCGGCCCGCCTGTTCAAAGACGATGGCGTCGGGTCCGATGCTGGGCCATTTCACGTCGTAATCGGTGAATTGCGTCACCTGCCGGGTCTTCTTGGTCTTGAGGCTGTACGCCCAGATATTGAGCTTCTTCTTGCTGTCGCGGTCCGACAGGAAGTACACATCGTCTCCGTGCCACATGGGCAGGGCGTCCGTGCCGGCGAAGTTCGTCATCTTCCGCGATGTGTTCTGTTCCGTGTCATAGAGCCAGATATCGCTGGCCATGCCGCCGCGGTAGCGTTTCCAGGTGCGGAACTCGCACGAGACCAACTGCAGGGCCATCTGCTTGCCATCCGGGCTGAAGGCCGCCAGCTCTCCGTAGAGAAATGGCAGTGGCTCCGGCAGCCCCCCGTCGATGGATATAAGAAACAGTTGGTTGAATCGGCTGGATGGGGCGGCCATCCGCGAGCGGATGAGCAGCTTCGAGCCATCCGGGTGAAAGTCGACTACGTGATCGACGCTGGAATGATGGGTGAGGCGTTTGGGTATGCCGCCTTCAGAAGGCATGATGTAGACGTCCGTATTGCCGTCGTAGTTGCCGCTGAAGGCAATGGACTTGCCATCCGGGGAGAACTTGGGGAAGACTTCCTTGCCCTGCGGCGAACTGATCCTCCGCGCCAGACCGCCCTGGCGGGCGACGGTCCAGATATCGCCGGCGTAGACAAAGACAATACTGTCGGCGCTTACATCAGGGAACCGCAGCATACGGGCATCCGGCGTCTGCGTGGCGCTCTGACCGGCGCGAAGTATCTGTGCGAACGTCAGAAAGGCGCAGAAAATCGCAATAAACGCGGGGATTCGTGAGCAGTGTCTCATAATCACAACCTTGAGCGTCGTTGGAGTATAAGCTGGTTGCTGTTATCGGGCCGTCCACACGACGTTGTGGCCTCACACCATCCCACGTCCGACCGGGCCGCGCCCGGCTGCGGCTCGTTCTCGACCCAGGCGTCCGCCCGACGGTGTATCGCAGCGGTCTGAAATCCACACTTTCCGCTTTGCTGTCTGGTCCCCGGCCGCTACGATAGAGCGGCTTCAGGGGTCTTGCCACGCGGACCCTATTCGCCCCGCGGGCAGGGCTATGGTGTTTATCGGCGAAGCAGTCAGCGCGGTCAATTATGGCAAACAACAGCTACATGACATCGCCTCCGGCGTCCGAGAATATGCCCGCCGGCGTGCCTTATATCCTCGGCAATGAAATGGGGGAGCGCTTCAGTTTCTATGGGACGCGGTGTATCCTCGTCGTCTTCATGACGAAGTTCCTGCTCGACCGCAGCGGGGCATCGGCGCCGATGACGGATGAGGATGCCAAGCGATGGTTCCACCTGTTCATCTCGGCCGTGTACTTCATGCCGCTTGCCGGGGCCCTGCTCAGCGACCTGTGGCTCGGCAAGTACCGGACCATCCTGTGGTTTTCAGTGCTTTACTGCTTTGGATTCGCCGCGCTGGCCCTGGACCAGACGCGGGTCGGCCTGTTCCTCGGGATCGCGTTGGTGGCGGTCGGCTCCGGGATGATCAAGCCGTGCGTCTCGGCGAACGTGGGCGACCAGTTCGGCCATGCAAACAAGCACCTCATGGCGAAGGTGTACTCCTGGTTCTACTTCTCCATCAACGTCGGGGCGTTCACGGCGCAGTTCCTCGTCTGTCCGTATCTGCTTGAGCACTCGCGTTTCGGTCCTGGATGGGCATTCGGCGTGCCGGCCGTCGTCATGGCGCTGGCGACGTTTGTGTTCTGGCTCGGCCGGAAGAAGTTCGTTCACATCCCCGCCAACGGGGCCCAATTCGTGAGGGAGTGCTTCAGCCGCGACGCCGTCCTGTCGCTGGCCAGGCTCGCCGTCCTCTATGTCTTCGTCGCCATGTTCTGGGCGCTGTTCGACCAGATGGATTCGGCGTGGGTGCTGCAAGCCGAGAAGATGAACCGCACGGTCCTTCACTGGGAGACGGCCGGCGGAAAGGTCTTTGAGTGGACGCTGCTGAGTTCACAGATCGCCGCCGTCAACCCCTTGATGATCCTGATCCTGATCCCCACGTTCTCGCTGGTGATCTATCCGGCGATTAACAAGGTCTTTCCATTGACGGCGCTTCGAAAGATCTCCATCGGTTTGTTTGTCGCCTCCGGGGCGTTTATCGTCTCCGGCTGGATCGAAACACGGCTGGCCGCCGGTGAGCAGCCCGGCGTCGCCTGGCTTATCCTGGCCCACGCGATCATCGCCGCGGCGGAGGTGATGGTCTCGATTACCTGCCTGGAGTTCTCCTACACGCAGGCCCCGAAGAAGATGAAGTCGTTCATCATGGCCGTGTTTCTATTGTCCGTGTCCCTGGGCAACCTCTTCACGGCCATCGTCAACACGGTGATCCGCAACGCCGACGGAACCAGCAAGCTCTCCGGCGCCGGCTACTTCTGGTTCTTCAGCGGCATGATGATCGCCACGGCCGTCGTGTTCGTCCCCGTGGCCATGGGCTACAAGGTCCGCAACTACATCCAGGACGAAGGGACTTGACGCAGTTGCATCCGCACCACGCAATATTGTCTACAGCGGCTTGATGCGGATGTCCTTGATGATGACCTTCATGGGTCCGAACTCAGCGCCGGGATGCACCTGAAAGCCGATCTTTCCGGCCGCGGAGGAGTCGTCCCGCACGTCGGCCGTCTGACGGCCGTTGAGCCAGACTTGCAGGTGGTCGCCCTCGGCCCGGACCATCATCGTGTTCCAGCCCTCGCGGTTGACGATGGAGGGGTCCTCGTTCATGGCCAGGAACATCTTGCCCGGGCAGTAGAGCGTGCCCGACCAGCAGACGGGGTTCTTGTACTCAAGGATGTCGGCCTGGTAGGCCTTCTGGTCCGACTGATAGCGGAACCAGATGCCGGTATTGCACGGCCACTCGACCCGCCATGTGCACGTCAGCTCAAAGTCGCCGTATTCGGCCGTCGTGAAGAGGTCGCCGGGGGCGTTGTCCGGGCCCTGGGTCCCTACGAGCATACCGTCTTCGACGGTCCATCTGGCATTGCCCGTCGACGTCCAGCCGGTCAGGTCCTTGCCGTTGAACAACGGTGTGAACCCATCTCTAGCGGCATCCTTCTTGGCCTGATCGAGGCAGCCGGTAGAACTCATCAGGGCAACTACCAGCATGGCTGAGAAAACGCAACTTCTCATGGTTTGTCTCCTTCGAAATATCAGCGTGCAATGGGTATCGTCGGATCGGCGGTGCCGAGCCTTTCTCGGAGGTACTGAGCGGGGGTCCGCAGGGGTTCTCCCGCCTCGAGCAGGGCCTTGACGCCCGGCTCGTATGCGTCAACGGCGTCCCAATAGGCCTGCGCGTCGTAGTAAACGGGCGTCGGCCTGGCGTAGCGGCGCATCTCCAGGTCTCGGCGAAGCTGAAACAGGTCGATGCCTTCGGGACGCGAGGCGCCGTTGATATACAGCAGATTGTCCCAGTTCCACAGTGTACGCAGCCGCCGATGCCATTCGTCGGGGCTGTTCATGGGCCTGCGCATGCGGTCGAAATCGCCTTGTGAGGTATGGACTTCGAACCACCACGGCGACAGCGACAGATTGTAGCCCATATCGAGGATGCGATCCATTTCCACCATCGAGTAGTGGCTGGTGAAGGCCTTGTAGCGGACATGGGCGACCCACGGCTTCTCATCGAGCACCTTGACGGGCGAGTAGAGCCATGCCCCGGATTCGATCTGGCCGCCGTCGCAGACGTCGAGCAACTCGGTCCGCTCGCAGCACTCCAGAATGATGACGGCCTGCGGGTTGATTGCCACAATCCCTCGCCTCATCCGTCGGACCAGATCGACCGCCCCGCCATTGAAGCTGCCCGCGTGAGCTGGGTCATGGTCTTTCAGGTCCCACTGGCAACCGTAGGAGTCCAGATGGAACCCATCGACACCAAACTGCCGGGTCAACCGCTCCGCGGTCTCGCAAATGTACTGCGTCCAGCCGGACCCTTCCCCGGGCCACATGAGGTAGTACCTGGCGTTGCCGTAGTAGGTCTGCGGCCGACCTTGCGGGTCCTTCATACACCACGACGCCCCGTGAGATTGACCGATCCGGCTGGTCCGCGTGATGATGAAAGGCTCGATGTACAGGATAATCCGCCCGCCCTGGTCGTGAATGGCCCGTATCCCGTCGGCGAAGGCCTCGTCGCCGCCGAGGTCCGTCCGGATGCGGTAATCGCCCTTGTTGGAGGCGTAGTCCGGCTCCCACCAGCTCACGAGATAGACACAGTTGCAGCCCAGAGACCGGGCGTCGTCCAACAGCACCGGCAGATCACGGAAACTGCTGAGCTTCTTCCTGATGTCCTGACTGGGGAACTTCATCAGCGGCCCGCCCGCACCCGACAGATCGAATGAGGCGTAGATGGACCGAGTCTGCCTCCACCAGTCGGGCGACTCAAGGGGCTGGCCCCCCCACAGACGACCGCCGGCGACAAGCACGAGTGACAGCAGACAGCCAATGTAGTGTCGGCGGCGACGTATCATCGGGATTGCTCGCTGTCAGGGGCCGACGGACCTGCATCGGATGGCCCCGTGGCGGCCAAGGGGTAAACGCGTATGTCGTCAATGTAGAGATAGGAGGCTTCGAGAGCCCACCAATGAAGAAACTCCGCCCCAATCGCAACACGCTCGGCCCGCGGCGTGAATTGAAGCCGCACCGGCAGCCATCGATGCTGCATAGCGAACCACTGCGTGGCGTTGGCCTGGTCGGCGGTCTCGAACGCGCCGAGGAGGTCGCCCCCGGCCTCATCGACCACCAGACGTATCCGGGCATCCCGGCCCCAGCCGCTGCCCTGGTCGCCCGTGAGCAGCCAGGCCTCAAGCACGTGGGGGCGGTCAGGCGTCACCCGGATCGTCTGAGTAATCAGCTCGCGATTCCACAACTCGGCCGGGCCCTTCCAGGTCGGGTCGTCGGACCCGATGTATGAGAAACCGTACAGTTTCTGTCCGCTGTGGGCCGTGTAGCCGTCTTCGCCGAATCCAACTTTGCCCATAGGCGATGTGGCCGCGTTGAACGCCTCGGTACCCTTCTTGCCCGCGCACGCTATTCGCGTCCAGCCTTCCAGGCCGTTCTCGAAACTGCCATTGACCACGGGGTTCTCGCCGGCATCCGCGGCGGGCGTGGGTTCCGCGGGCCGGTGAAAACGGGGGCTATCAGGACCTTCAGGCGACGTCACGAAACTGTAGATTCCGGAGAACGTCCGGTGCGACGAAGCCTTGTGCGTGTGCGACGAAACGCGATAGCGGTAGACCTCGCCGCCGGCCAGGCCGGTCAGGGTGACGCTATGTGAGGCGACCCGCTTCGACTGATCGCCCGGGGACCGGCCCAGCCGGGAAGTCGTGCCGAAGTGCACAAAGGAATCGGCGGGCNNGACAGGCAAGGCCGCCCGCCTCGCTCTCACCATAGACGCTAAAGAGCTGGTCGAACTGTTCCGGCAATACTTTGCCGTCGCGCCAGGCCCTGCCGGCACAAAGGTCGCTCGACAGATACGAGAAGAAGGGCCCGCCATCGACCCGCCGATACTTGAGACAGTACTGTCGGCCCGCGGTTACGGGCACATCGCCGGCGAACCACAGGACGTCCGCCCCCCAGTCGGCGACCATCTTGACACTCACGGCCGGACCTATCTGCGAGCCGTTCGGGTCATTCTCGTGGATGGAAAAGACGAAATCGGCGATACCGCCCCAGCCCCCGCAATTGGCGTACGCACGAACGATATTCACCGACTGAGCCACAAACGTCTGCGCCGCCACCCGGCACGTCCCGGAGCCGGGGCCCTCCGGGATGTAGTGGAGGTCGTCGTCGGCCGCGATCACCGACAGGGTGGGTTGCTGCTGTTCAATGGTGATGCCCAAGTCGCTCTCCGGATGCGGCACATCGTCGAAGAAGGCCATGCCGTCGGGATAGACGTCGCCGGCGCGGGGCATGGAGTGGTTCCAGGGCTTGCCGTCGGACGCCTCGATACGCAGGCAATAGGCTCGCCCGATGTCCGTGGCGAATTCCGCCGGCAACTTGGCGCCCCCGACCCAGACGACGGGCCTGGGCGTCTCCCACGGGCCGGCGATCCGCCTGCCTCCTGGACTATCCTCGAAGAGCGAGACCCGTAGCTTGCTGTTGCCGGAGGCCCGCCACAGGGAGAACCCCGTAACGGCGGTGCCGGTAGCGACAAACGACTGCGCAAAGGCTACGCGCGACGGCCCCCACAGCTCCTTCTCGAAGTCCAGCTTCGGCTGGTCGGCGTGGTCCACGACGGTCGTGCGACCGCCATCAACTTCGACACCGGGCACCATTCGCCCGGCCAGGAGCATCATGTGGCTGCCCGCCGGAATATCCGCAAATTCGTACAAGCCCGACGGCCCGGTCACGGCCCAGCCCAGGCAGTCGCCCTCGCGACCAAAGAGCACCGCCCCTCGCTCGTTGCCGGCGGCATTGCCCTTGACCTTGCCGACAGGCTCGACGAGCGGACCTGCTTTTGCCTTGCCGGTCGCCTGTCCGACTGTCTCGGCCTCATGCGGCTGGACCCGGCGATCCCCGGCTTCTTCTCTCGTCCCACCCACGACAGACGCCACAAGGTCTCGCTTCGTATCCGAACGGCCATTGAAGACGGCGTGAACGTCCGGCCGGGCATCCGGCGCGGCCACGACGAGCATAACGCCCCCATCGAGCGTCTCGATGTGGAGGTAATACGTGCCCCCCGGTGCAACAGGGACCTCATCGGGACCCCAGGTAACGGCCGAGTCCAGAGCCGCCGGAACGATTCTGGATGGGCCGATTTGTCGTCCCATCGGCCCCGATTCATGGATACTGAACCGGACGTACGCGGCCCCATCGCCGACGCCCTGCAACCGCGCGGAGGCAAAGACCACATTGCCGCCGACAGCCGCAAATGTCTGGCCCGCTGAGACCATCCGATGAAATCTTGCCGCCCCACCAAGTTCGTAGTATGCGCGGAACAGCCATGACCCCTGACCCCACGCGTCGGATTGTTCGTTGCTCCGTGGGCTCATGTCCAAAACCATTTTGACATTGGAATGGACCTCGATGTCGGGCACGATACAAGGCAGGTGTTCGTGCCCACCCATTACGCAGAGGCTGTAGAGGCCGGCCGCCAGATTCTCAAACGCAAAGGCGCCGTCGTTCTCGGCGGCGGCTTCTACGGCTGCCGCCCGGCCACGGGGATAGACGCGCAGGTTCGCGAGCCTGACGGGCTGGCCCGTGGAGGCGTCACGGACGCTGCCTCGCAGCACATCGCAACGCCCCGTATCGGCTATCACCAGAGACAGCCAAGCCGCCACGAGAGCCATGTGGGTGCGACGTCTCGTCATGTGATCGACAATCCGTAATCAGTAGAGGGTGAAGTTGAACTCGGTTCCCAGGCGGACCGGTTCGGCGGACCGGGCGCCTTTCTCGTTCTTGAAGATGTACACGGCGGCGGTCGTAACCAGAGCAACATCCGCAATCCCATCGCCGGTGAAATCGCCCGCGATGATGCTGCGTTCAGAATCGGCGGTCGCTCCGCCGTCGGCCGGGTCGACAACCAGTGTGGCAATCCGCCGGCCCTCGTGGCCATACACCGCGCCGCTGTGGGCGTTGAGGATCTCGTCGAGACCGTCGCCGGTCCAGTCGAGCAGGTGGTGGTGCCGGGCGTAATCCGTGTTGATCCGCCCCAGCAGGACTCCATCCTCATCCAGCAGCCACAACGGCGACTGGCCGGGCGGCTGATGATCGATATCCACCAGTATCTGTGGACCGGGCCTGGCGGCGATGACACGGCCGATATTGATGGACTCGAAATGGCTGCCCGTCCGTTCCCAGACGACCGTGCCATGGCCATCGACCACGGCGATGCCGTTGGCCCCGCACATCGTAAGGACCAGGCGCATCTGCTCCAGGCTATCGCCCCGCCGCAGCAGCCTGATACAGTCCAGGTGCCCCCGGTTCTCATCGACCTTGCCGCTCTTGAAGACCCATCGCACCGAACCGTCCGCATTGAGCATCGCGTAGCCGGCGGCAATCTCATCCCTGCCGTCGCCGTCGAGGTCGATGGGCCGCGGCTGATGGGCCGTCCGACAGCCCCCGGGATTGCTCACATGCCAGAGCAAACGCCCACCGTGGTTGTACGCATAGATGTTGTGATAGCGGTCCTTGACCAGGACGTCGGTCGGCCGACCGCAACCGGCCAGGTCGGCAAACACAATGCAGTCGGTCGCCTCATCGGGTATGGGAATGCGGCGTTTCTCGCGGCCGGTGCGCCCATCCAGCTCGACAATCGCCCCCTTCGTCGCCAGAACGACCTCGAAGCCGCCGTCGCCGTCCCAGTCGTGGATCTGGCAGGCCACGTCATGGTGCCAGGACTTTCGCCCGATATCAGGCTCGCCCCAACGCCACAGCACCCGGCCGTCGAGGTCATGGGCCGCCGCCGTGGAGGTGAAGTGGACATCTCCGACGTTGTGGTTCTCGCAGGCGACGAACTCCACCCGGCCGTCGCCATCCAGATCGGCGGCCACGACCCACTGGCCGCCGTAATCCGGGTCGAGCCGCACGACCTTCCACGGCTCGACCGCAGGCGCCTGCATGGCCGCCTCCCCCGCGTCATTGACATCGAAATACACAGGTTCGCCGCACGCAACCAGCGCGAAGAGGCAGACCATCGCCGCCGTCAGTGTGCCCGGCAAATCCATCCCCGTCTGCCGCAACCGTCTCATGGGCAATCCCCTACTCGGACCAGATGTCGGCCGTCCGCGCCGCCACGTCCGGCATATCCGGCAGCGGCTCGCTCGGGACCGGTTCGTACCAGAACGTCGCCGTCGACCAGTCGTCGGAGGTCTCGGCCAGCCCGTCCTTCCAGGCAATCTGCTGCATCGTGATGCGGCATTCCTTCTCCCAGTAGATCGGATCGGGGATATGCCAGCGGTACATCGACACGAAGTCCTTCTGATTCAGATTGCACCCGTTATACAGAAACGGCGTCTGCTGCATCCCATAGGACAGGCCAACATAGTCCTCGCTGCCGGTCCCGCAAATCGTGGGGAACTCCGTGTCCCCATCCATGTAGACCTTGATCTCACCCTCGCCCCACCACTGGCCCGGGTGCAGATTGCGGATACCTATCAGGGCCCCCATGAATCGCCCCTTGCCCATCCGCTGGGGCATGAGGACGAAGTCCTCCTTCTCGGTCGTCGGGTTCTCCCGGCGAAAGACGCAGTGCAGCCGCCCCACGTCCGCCGGATGGTCCTCACCGAGAGTGTAGTCGATCTGGTAGAACAGCGGCACATCCTTGGTCCCGTCGTTGGTGAGCGTCATGCGGGCCCGCTGCGTGAAGGCCATCGGCAGCCAGATGTTCATGCCCGCGTTCATGCCCAGCGAATGCACCGCCGAGTCATAATGCTGCACCTTGCCGTGGGCGAAACCCATGAAATCGCCGATGGGAGACTCGATACTTGGATGCTCCTGGGCTTCCCAGTAGGCTCGGATGACCAGGCTGCGGAGGTTCTCTGGCGTCTTGGCCGTGGTCATCCAGATATGGCGGATCGTCCCCGGGCCTTCGATATCGCACAGTTGCACGCTTTGCCCCGCCTTGAGGGTGATGGCGGGCTTGCCCTTGCGAGCGACGCCGAGTTTGGAGGCATCCGTGCCGCCCTGCCCCGGGGCTCCCGTGGGGTTCTCAAAGCAAATCGACCGCGACGTCAGCCCCGTATCGAGGATGTAGGGCTCCGTGACGATGTTGGAGTACGGGACACGGCCCTTCTTCGTCGATTCCTCGCACCCCGCCACAAGAACCGCGGCGAACGCCGCAAGCCATAGGACCTGCACAACCTTGCATCGAACGAACATCCTGACTCCTTTCGACAAAGTGGACCATCGTACCAACGGCCGATACGGGGCAGTGTAACGACCTCCCGGCAACCGGTCAAGGCGGTTGAATCACCAAGGCAACGGGTGGCAGCCCTTCACGCAGCGAAGGGCTGGGCGGCGCCGGCGGGCAACGCAACGCGGAAAACGCAAAACCGCGAGTCAAAACCCTAAACCCGGTGCAGATGCACCGGCCGCGGCTCCTTCTGGATCCCTGCCTTCGCAGGGGTGACATCGTCACTTCCCTGCCCCATATCGCATTCCATGCCCATACGCCCCGGCAACGACTCTGTCATGCCTGCGCAGGCAGGCATCCAGTACGACTGGCGAACCCCTTCAGTAGCGCAGGGCAGGTATCCGGTGGTGTGCTACGCGGTCGTCCACCTTGAGGCGTATTTCGAGCCCATCCGTCGCCGAGGCCGGGCCTTCCATGTAGATGGTGGGAATATCGGTTCGGGACGACTGGTAAAGTGCCGCGAACACCGTCTGTTGAGCGTAGCGATGGACCAGGAGCATCGGAATGGTCGCGGCATTGGGTTCGTCGGTTGTCGGATAGCCGCACGACAGGACCGTCGTACCCGGCACGGCCGTCATGGTCATCTTCAAGGCGACGCCGTCGCAGGTCCACTGGAAGGTGAAGTCTTCGTCGGTCCGGGCCTGCCCGAAATCCCGCAGCCACTGGGCCGGTGGGGGCATGGGATTATCCACTGCCTGCAACGCCAGGCAGCTGCGATGGTCGTCGGAACGGCCCATCGTATGGACAATCCAGTGGATATCGCGGGGCCGGTCGGCGACCACCTGAAAGACATCGAGGCAGTAGTCATCGGTCAGGACCACCGTCCGCGACTGCCGGACGCCTTCGTACAGCAGGCCTTTCGTGTCGGCGGCCGTAACCGTCCTGCAATCGGGCTCATCCCGGAACTCCACCAGCGTCAGCAGCTCCCCGATGCCGCGCTGGTCCCGGCCGTCAATCATGACCGTATTCTGGCTCAGGGCCGAGCGATTGAGTTGCTGCTGGACGGCTGCGCTGAAGGCGTGCGGAACGGTCGCCACCGCCTCCACATCCGGCAGCAGGAGCACGCCATTCGCAAACAGCATCAGCGAGAGCTTGTCCTGGTTCGCATGGACGCCCGATTTGTCGAAGGTCAGGAACGCGCAGGCCGCATCGCTATCCCAGTATGCCGAGTCGCCGCGTGTCCGCAGGAAGGCGTAGCCGTGCTCCCGGCATATCCGTGAGCGGACTTCGGGAACCACCGCCTCTTCATCGGGCAGGCCAAGCATCAGCAACTCCGGTCGTTCGCCCTCGGCGCGGCTGAGCAGCCACGCATAACGCCCGTCCTTCCACGCCCTGGCTGCATACACATAGGAGAACTCATTCTCCAGCCGGACGCGACGTCCGTAGGCATCGCCGATAGGCGGAATGGTCCGATCCGGGAACAGTACCCCAAACATGGCGTCATAGGGCTGCCGCAGGCTGCGCCCGTGGGCCGTGGTCAGCGTGTAAAGGTCCCGCTCGCAGCCGGCGTTGCGCATCGCGTCGGCCAGCATCATCATCGGGACTATCGCCGTGAAATGGTACGTCAACGATGCTTCGCACCAGAGGCCATCGTCCACCAGCCCATCATCGAGCAAGGGGATGATCCCCCGCGGCCCATCCAGCGCGAACTCGACGAGCCACGGCCGGTCGTAGAACAGCCCCAACAGGCCCAGCATCATCTTGTGCCAGGCCAGGTGGTTGTTGATCCCGCCGCCGATGCCGTTCTCAATCCAGTAGACGTCGTTCCTGAGGACCGCGCGGGCCAGCCGGGTGAAGAAACCGTCAAGCGCCGCCCGCTCAGCAGCCGTGAACCCCTCAAAGAGGATGTCATAGGCCGCCAGGACGCGACAGCCCCAGATGGCGTAGTTCATGCCGACGTCATAGTGCTCAAACTCGAACGTGTACGCCGCCAAGTGCATCAGTATCCGCCGGGCGGCCTCGAAATCGGCCCTATCGCCGCCAAGAGCGTACCGCTGGGCGGCGTAATATGCCGGCATGGCCATTCGCACGGGAACCAGGCAGGTCTTCTCATAGATGATGGGGTAGGTCTCGGACCAGGGCCTGTCCTTCTGGGCCTGCCACCACGCCGGGTCAATCGAGTCGAGGACCACCGCCCGGGCCTTGTCGGTGTTCGCATGGAGAGCCGCCAGGGCCGCCGCATAGCGGCCATCGCCCATCCTCTGCCTGGCCGCGGCAACATCTGCGGCCGTATACACGAGGAACGGATGCTCCGCCCGGCGCACCTGCCCAGCCTGAAAGGCCTTGATCTCAGAAGGGAACCGCCCCGTAGCGGCCCGTGAAGAACCACACAAGACAACCGTCAGGGCAATCGGAACAAGCCATACTCGTCCAAAGAACGTCATACCCGGCATGGTAGCCGAAGGCGAACCAATGACAAGCCGAAAAACGCTGGTCGGCCCACACCGGCTTTGATAGGATGACGCCCACCCGTAAGGCGCGGTCATGGTGAAGCCTTCGGATGGACAGGAAGACCGAACGAATGACTCCGACTGCTGTAAACGGATTGGAACACAAGTTTGGGCAATGGGTGGTCCGCCGGCGGTGGGTGATCCTCGCGGTCACGGCCGTGGCGGTGCTGTTGGCCGGGCTGGGCATTCGCCGACTCCGCATCACCAGCGACAGCCGCATCTTCTTCGCCGAGGGCAACACCCTGCTGGAAGCCCTGCTGGAGCTTGAGGAGACATTCAACCGCGACCAGCACGTCTTCATCATGGTCGGCCCGGCCGAGGGCGACGTCTTCAACCGGCGGATGCTGACCCTGATCGCCGACCTGACGGACCAGTGCCGGCATATCCCGTACGCGAGCTGCGTCGATTCGCTCGTGAATTTCCCCCGGGTCCGCGCCACGGACGACGAGGTGGCCGTCACCGATTGGTTCGCCGATGTCAACGCCCTGTCGCCGCGGGAGATCGAGCGTCTGGGCCGGGAGCTGCTCGCCGAGCCGCTGGCGGTGCGAAGCGTGGTCTCGCCCGACGCCCGCGTGGCGATGATCCGAACGACCGTCATTCGGCCGGGCCTGGCGCAGGACGAAGTGCCTCGGATTGCCCGATACGCCCTTAGCCTGATCGAGACGCTTGAGCGCCGCTATCCCGACGTGGTCTTTCATATGACCGGCAGCATAGCGGCCGACTACGCCTTCGGCCAGATCAGCCGCAAGGACCTGACGACCCTGGTCCCGCTGATGCTCGGCGTGCTGGTCGTGGTCGTCGGATTGACGCTGCGTTCGCCGGCCCCGACGGCCGGAACGCTTGCGGTCATCATTATGTCCATGATCACAGGCCTGGGCCTGGCCGGTTGGCTGGGCATCACCATGAACGCCGCATCGGTCTGTGCCCCGACGCTGATTCTCACCCTGGCCGTCGCCGACAGTGTCCATATCCAGTCCGTCGCTCACAGGCTTCTGCTCACAGGCCGGAGCCGCCCCGAGGCCTTTGCCGAGTCGCTCGCCGTGAATCTGCGGCCGGTCTTCCTGACCAGTATCACCACCGCCATAGGGTTCCTGACCCTGAATCTGTCCGATGCCCCCCCCTTCCGCGAATTGGGCAATATCGTGGCCCTTGGCGTGACGGCCGCCTTCTTCTATTCGGTCCTGTCGCTGCCGGCGCTGATGACGGTGCTGCCGCTGAGAACGGGAATCGGCGATGGCGGCCCGGCCGGTCTGTCATGCCGGCGATTGGCGGATTTCGTGGTCAGCCGGCGGCGGGTCCTTCTTTGGGCAACACTCGCCTGGGCCGCCGTATTGACAACCGGCGTGGCCCGCCTGCGGATCGACGACCGTATCGAGGAGAACTTCGACGAGGACCACTGGTTCCGCGCCGCATCGGCCTACTACGACAAACACATGGGAGGCTTTCACGCCATTCAGTACGCCATCGGTTCGGGTCAGGAAGGCGGCATCTGCGAACCGGCGTATCTGGAGCGGCTGGACGCCTTCTCGCAGTGGTATCGGGCCCGGCCGGAGGTGGCCAACGTCGTCTGCCTGGCGGACCTGATGAAGCGGCTCAATGCGGTCATGGGCGATGGGGCCGATGGCGGCCGCCAACTGCCTCTCACCCGCGAACAGGCCGCTCAGCAGTTGCTGACCTACGAGATGTCGCTCGGTTTCGGCCATGATATGAGCAGCCAGATCAGTGTGGACCGATCTTCCAGTCGAATGGTCATCGGCTGTCGCAACGTGACGACCCGGCAGATGCAGGCCATCGAAGGGCAGGCCCGGCAGTGGCTCCAGGCCAACGCCCCCGAGCCCATGCGGGCGCGTGGAACCGGTCTGTCGATGATCTGGTCCCAGATCGCCCGGCAGAACTGCGTGGCCATGTTATGGGCCTGCCTGTGGGCGCTGCTGCTGATTGCCGGTATCATTGCCGTGACGCTTCGAAGCGTCAGATTCGGACTGTTGAGCCTGGTCCCGAATGTCCTGCCGATACTCATGGCCTTCGGCGTCTGGGGCCGGCTTTACGGCCAGTTCGGCCTGGGCCTGTCGATCATAGCGGCCATGGCCATCGGCATTGTCGTGGATGACACCGTGCACTTCCTATCCAAGTATCTGCACGCCAGGCGGCACGAGGGCCTGACCGCTGAAGGCGCCGTCCGGTACGCATTCGCCGCCGTCGGCACGGCGATGTGGGTCACAACGGTCGCGCTGGCGGCCGGATTCTGCGTTTTGATGTTCTCGAGCTACCGAATGAACTCGGATATGGGCCTGATGTCGGTGATAACCATTGGTCTGGCGCTGGCGATGGACTTCTTCCTGTTGCCACCGCTGTTGATGAGCGTGGACAAGCCATGATGCGGATTCTCAATGTGATATGTGGGCTGTGGGTGTTGCAGGCGCTCGGCGTTTGTGCAGCGCCCCCGGAGAACCGGGGGATGGAGATCATGCAGGAGTTCAGACGGCGTTCCGCCGGATACGGGGACTTTTCCGCGAATCTCACGATGGTCCTGCGCGACCGGCGGGGCCAGACCGGCCGGCGGCGGCTTCGCATCGAGATGCTGGAGGTCCCCGGCGACGGCCCGAAGAGCCTGGCCGTGTTCGACTACCCGCCGGACATCAAGGGCACGGCCCTGCTGACCTATGCCCACCGCGACAAGGACGATGACCAGTGGCTGTATCTGCCCGCAACCAAAAGGGTGCGCCGAATCACGGCCTCCGGACGCAGCGGTTCGTTCGTCGGCAGCGAGTTCTCCTACGAAGACATTGCCAGCCGCGAGATTGAACGTTACACCTACCGCCTGCTCCGGGAAGAGCCTCTGGCCTCGCTGGACTGTTATGTCATCGAGTCCACTGCCGCGGATGCCTCCCAGTCCGGCTACCGTCGAATGGTCTGGTGGATCGACAAGGACGCCTATCGCGTCTGGAAGATCGACTACCACGACCGCAAGGACGCCCTGCTCAAGACGCTGGTGCTCAAGGACCATCAATTGCACAAGGACAGGTTCTGGCGGCCCGCGTCGATGGAGATGACCAACCACCAGACCGGCAAGGCCACCACGCTGGAATGGACCGATTATGCCTTTGGAACGGGTCTGGACGAGGCGGACTTCAGCCTGAACCGCCTGAAAAGGATACAATGAGGCGGGGCGCATGGACAATGCTGTGGCTGGTGTTCGCCCTGGCCCCGGCGCCGCGGGCGGCCGGCAACGAGATTTCGGGCTATATCGGCATGGAAGGCCGCTTCTTCGCCAAGGAAGGCCGTTGGGCGGGCCAGAAACAGTACAACTACTCATTCGTCGCCCAGCCCCAGTACTATCACCTGTGGACGGATGGTTCGAGCCTCACCTTCACACCCTTCGTCCGCAAGGACAGCGCCGACCACAATCGCAGCCATTTTGACATACGGGAACTGAACTACCTCTGGCTGCGGGACGAGTACGAAGTGCGGGTCGGCTTCAGCCGGGTGTTCTGGGGCGCGACCGAATTCGTCCACCTGGCCGACATCATCAACCAGACGGACTACGTGGAAAACGTCGATGAAGAGGACAAGCTCGGCCAGCCTATGGTGCAGTTGACCACCGCCCGCGAATGGGGCACAATCAGCGGCTTCATCCTCCCAGGCTTCCGCGAGCGGACCTATCCGGGCACCACCGGGCGTCTGCGTCTGCCCCTGCCGGTCCATACCAGCCAGGCGAAGTACGAAAGCAGCGACGGCCGGCAACACGTGGACATGGCGATCCGATACAGCCACACGCTCGGCGGCCTGGATTTCGGGATATACCACTTCGAGGGAACCAGCCGCGAGCCGACGTTGCTGCTTCGCCTGACGCGGTGGAACCTCAGGCCCTTCATCATGCCGTTTTATGAACAGATCAAACAGACCGGCATGGACGCCCAATGGGCCGTCGGCCCGTGGCTGTGGAAGCTCGAAGGCTACCACCGGGTCGGCCAGGGCGATGCCTTCACCGCGGCCGCCGGCGGCTTCGAATACACCTTCAGGGATGCCCTGCGCACCGGCGCCGATCTCGGCCTGCTCCTGGAATACGCGTGGGACGAGCGGGGCAATAACGCGACGACGTTCTACCAGCGCGACCTGATGTACGGAGTCCGCGTCGTGCCGAACGATACGGCCGATTCGCACCTGCTCGTGGGCATAATCCAGGACGTGGAAGATTCGTCACAGATCCTCACGATCGAGGCGACGCGACGGATCGGCGACCGCTGGCGGATCAACATCGAGGCCCGGGGGTTTTTCAACCCGCCCGACAATATCGTGCGCGGCACAACCCGCGACGACGATTACCTGGGCGTCGAGCTGGCCTACCATTTCTGACGGCGGTCTTTCGTCTCCGTCAGGACTCAGGACGCCAGGCTCAGAACAAGCCGCTCGATGGCGACCTGAGGCGTTGTTCGGCCGGTCTTGATGGCGTGGTCGATCTCCGCCAATCGAACCAGGCACTGGCCGATGCGATGCAGCGACAGCCGCTTCAATTGACCGAAAAACGCATCCTTGGAGGCCCAGATGTTGCAGCGTTTTGCCACTTCCGCGGCCGGTCGCCCCTCTTCGAGCAGCGCCTTGGCCTGGAACTGCCGCCGGAAGTGATAGGCGAATGCCCCGACCACGGTGAATTCGGCGGACTTATCCTCCGCGAACATCCTGCGCAGTCGCCCCACCGCCGCCGCCGCATCCCCTGCCGTCACCGCGTCAATCACCGCAAAAGCGTTGAAAAGCCGGTTGTGCCCCACCAGCGCCTCGACATGGGAGGTCGTAATCATCTTCTCATCGCGGGCATAGACCGCCAGCTTGTCGATCTCATTATAGAGACCCACCAGCTCCTCGCCCGCGACCTCGATGAGAATCTCGGCGGTCTGCTTCGAGAGCCTCTTGCCGTGGGTCTGCTGGGCGTATTCCATCAACCTGGGAGGGATCTCCCACAGCTTCAGTTCCCCGACACGAATCAACTGCCCCACCGACGGCAGCTTCCTGGCCAGACGTGTACCGGCCGCCCAGCTTGAGACCGTCAGAACCAGAATGCCCGTGGACGAGGGATTATCAAAGTAGTTCTCGAGCTTTTCGCGGTGCTCGCTGACAAACTCATCGGCGCTGCGCAGCGCGACAACTCGCCGATCCGTCAAGAAAGGCATCGTCCGCAGTTCATCGAGAACCTCGCTGAGAGCGGCTTGCTTTATGTCGGGCTCAAAGAGGCCCGTCGCCCGCTGCTCGTGGGGCATCAGCCGATCCAGCAACTCCCGGCAATGATAATTGACCAACGCTGCATCCTTGCCGGCGACGACGTAGATCGCCGCCGTCGTCCCGGTGCCTGTCTGTTTCTTTGCTCGGGCCATCGTTGCAGTCGCCGACAAGCCTCCGTGGCGGCCGACGGGGCCGACGGGGCCGTTTCTCAACTATTCTTCTGCGGCCGCCTCAGACTCGTCTTCCTCATCGACATCCTCTTCGATGTCTTCGTCGAGTTCTTCATCGGCGTCTTCATCCGGCTCTTCGTCTTCGGACCCACCGTCAAAGTCCGCCACGGGGCTGCCCCGGCCGTTACGGGCCATCTCGGCCCGTCTCTGCCTGGCGTCGTCGCCCTCTTCCGAGGCGATCTTCTCCGCGGCGACGAGCTTGTCTTCGGGCTTGAGCTTGATCAATCGCACGCCCTGCGTATTTCGCCCGATGGAGCGAATCTCGTCGAGACCGGTGCGGATAATCATCCCTTGCGCGGTGATCATCATCAGGTCATCGCTGTTGCGGACCGCCTTGAGCGCCACCACCTTGCCGTTGCGCTCGGAGGTCTTGATATTCTTGAGGCCCACGCCCCCTCGGGATTGAGGCCGGTAATTCTCGATGCCCGTCCGTTTGCCGTACCCGTTCTCGCATACGGTGAACAACGCCGCCTTGTCCTCGACGATCACCATGCCCACCACCGAGTCGCCCGCGCGCAAATGAATGCCTCGGACGCCTCGCGAAGCCCGGCCCATAGACCGCACCTGGCCCTCGTCGAACCTGATCGTCATGCCGTCCCGCGTTCCAAGGATGACGTGGTCCTTGCCCGTGGTCAGATCGACGTCAATGAGAGCATCATTCGGATCGAGGTTGATGGCAATGACGCCCGTCGCCCGCGGATTACTGTATGCCGAGAGCCGGGTCTTCTTCACCAGGCCGTTCCTCGTCGCCATGATAAGCTGCCATTCAATCCCGTCCTCGGCCTCGAAGGAGCTGACATTGATGATGGAGGCGATAGTCTGGTTGCCCAGATTCAGCAGATTGACCATATTGCGGCCCTTGCTCTGCCGCGAGAGACTCGGCACGTCATAGACCTTCAACCAGTAACAACGGCCGCGATTCGTGAAGATCAACAGATAGTCGTGCGTCGAGGCGACGAACAGGTGTTTGATGAAATCGCCTTCCTTNNCCTTCGTATCCGAGCCGATGATGCCGCGCCCGCCCCGCCCCTGCCGACGGTACGTATCGATCGGCATCCGCTTGACATAACCATCGTGACTGACGGTCACGATGACCTCCTCGGCGGCGATGAGGTCTTCGACAGTCAGTTGCTCGGCATCCGCGGCGAATTCCGTTCGGCGTTTGTCGCCATACTTGTCCTTCATCTCCCGGACGTCCGTCCGAATAATATCCAGCAGGACGTTCTCATCGGCGAGAATCCGCTCATATCCCTCGATCTCCTTCACGAGTTCGGCATACTCCTTCGCCAGCTTCTCCACCTCCAGACCCGTCAGCCGCTGAAGCTGCATCGTCAGGATGGCGTCGGCCTGGGGACCCGTCAGGAAGTGCTTGCCTTTGGCCTTCTCGGCGACAAACACCTCCGGCAGTAATTTCCGCAGCGTCGCCGATTCCATCAGCCGCAGCGGTTTCTTCATCAGGTTCGTCTTCGCCGTCGGGGCATCCGGCGACTTCTTGATCAAGTCGATAATCTCGTCGATATCGCTGACCGCCAGAATCAGTCCCTCGAGGATATGCGCCCGGTTGCGGCAACGCTTGAGCAGGAACCGCGTCCGCCGCCGGATCACCACCTTGCGGTGGTCGATGAACGCACTGAGCATTTCCCGTATGTTCAGCGTCTCCGGACGATTGTTGACCAACGCAATGTTGGCAATAGCGAACGTCGTCTGTAGCGGCGTATACCGCCAGAGCTTGTTCAGGGCGATCTCCGGCTCGGCGTCACGCTTGACCTCTACAACGATGCGCAACCCCCGGCGGTCGGATTCATCCCGAACGTCGGCAATCTCCGCGATCGTCCCCGCCTGGACGCATTCGGCGATCTTAGAGACAATGGTCGTCTTAACAACCATGTACGGGATTTCCGTGATAATGATCCGCTGCCGCCCCTTCTTGTCGGTCTCGATATCGACCTTTGCCCGGACCGTCAGATGCCCCCGGCCGGTCGAATAGGCATCCACGATCCCTTTGCGTCCGCAAATAACACCGCCGGTGGGGAAGTCCGGCCCCGGCAACACCTTCATAATATCCTTGAACCCGCAGTTGGGATCGTTGATTACCAGGAGCAGCGCCTCGCACACCTCCCGAAGGTTGTGCGGCGGGATATTCGTCGCCATGCCCACGGCGATGCCCGTCGAACCGTTGACCAACAGGTTCGGAAACCGCCCCGGCAGAACCGTCGGCTCCTGCCGCGTCTCATCGTAGTTGGGAACAAAATCGACCGTGTCGTACTTGAGGTCCTCCAGCAACTCCACGGCCGGGGCCGCCATCCGCGCCTCGGTGTATCGCATGGCGGCCGGCGGGTCGGCGTCGATGCTCCCGAAATTGCCCTGCGGATCCACCAGCGGATACCGCATGTTCCATTCCTGCCCCAGACGCACGAGCGTCCCGTACGTCGCCTGGTCCCCGTGCGGATGGTAGTTGCCCCCGGTGTCGCCGACGATCTTGGCGCATTTGCGGTGCTTCGACCGCGGCCCCAGGCTCAGATCGTTCATCGCTACCAGGATGCGCCGCTGCGACGGTTTGAGGCCGTCGCGCACGTCGGGC
>DDXG01000201.1 GCA_002347125.1 Phycisphaerales bacterium UBA2266 | reverse complement strand
GTCTTGAGCAGGGCGTTGAACGCCCCGGTCGAGAGCATGTGGACCTCGTCGATGATGTAGATTTTGAACCGGGCCCGCGCCGGCCGATAAATCGCATTTTCCCGCAGGGCTCGCACGTTGTCCACGCCCGTGTTGCTGGCGCCGTCGATCTCGATGACGTCGATATCCTCGCCCGCGTTGACGGCGATGCAGCTGTCGCACTTGCAGCAGGGCTGGGTGGTCGGCCCATCGCTCTTGAGGCAGTTGAGGCTCTTGGCCAGTATCCGTGCGACTGTCGTCTTGCCCACACCCCGCGTGCCCGTGAACAGGTAGGCATGGTGGACCTTGTCCGTTTCGATGGCGTTTTTGAGCGTCTGGGCGATGGCATCCTGCCCAATCACATCGTCGAACGTCTGAGACCTGTACTTTCGAGCGAGAACCGTATACGCCATAATCCGGGGCAATCCCACAAGGTCGGCCGCCATACGTGAATGCAGAAAAAAAGACCGGCCGGGTTTACCCACAGCACAGCGATGCACTCGCTTATGGCTGCTCGGTTCCCCGCCTGACCAGGTTCACGGGCCCCGCTTGCATGGGACCCGGCCGATAAAAGAACTGCATACGTATGGACGTGTCAAAGATCCGAGTCGGTATCAGGACGCACTATACCGGGGTCGACCGCGTTTTTCAACAGGAAGATTCCGAATTGACATTTTTTGTCCGTTCCGATAGCATGAAGCCGATTGTAGACGCTGCTGATGTCCGCCGTTATCACTGAAACCGACAGACCGGGAAAACACGATGAAAGTCAGAATTGAAGACACATGCACGGCATGTGGGCTCTGCTGTGATACATGCCCCGAGGTCTTTAGCATGGGCGCAGACATGGCCGAGGTCATCGTCGACGAAGTGCCCGCTGAATACGAAGCCGCCGTACAGCAGGCCGCCGAGGAATGCCCCGTCGAGGCCATTGTCGTGGATTAAGCCGGCCGTCGGATACCCGTGCGGCCGCATCCCGGCCTCCGGGGAAACGCTGTTTCCGGCAAGGAAGCGGGCGCCTACTTGCGACGTCGGAAGGATGCCGCCGCCCGTTTGAAGACATCCTCGTAGACCGACCTGTCCTCCATTCCGACCTGCCCCTTGATCGTGTAGTACTGGTTCTGCTGGAACAGCATCACCTGAAGAACGAAGAGCCGTGCCCCTGTCTCCTTGTCCCTGGCCGTTCCCACGACGGTATAGCCGACCAGGGAATCGACCTCGGTGAATTGTGATTGCAGAACCTGAACTTCGCTGATGCTCCCGGCGACGAACAACCGCGTCTCGGCGAAAACACGCAGATCATTAATCGGTCCCCTTGATACCGCGGTGCTTACGAATACAACGGGCGCATTGGCATCCGGCGGGGGCCACGCCCCGGCGACGGTGTAGACAAGGTTGTCGCCCATCTTGGCGGCCAGTTCAAAGGGGGAGTCCACGGTGACGCTGAACGGCAGTTGAGCCGCCAGTTGTTTCGCGGGGGTCCGGTCCCAGTCGACGGTCATCAGACTTTGCCGCAATGGCTCGGCAAGCGTCGACTCGAGCCGCAGCGGGTACGTGGCCATGACGGTCACCGACTGGCGCGAGTCCCCCAGCAGAAGCATCCACTTCTTGAACACCGTGCCGAAAGCATTCTGCGAGATATCAAGCAATGTGGCGTCCATTGCGCCGATCTTGGCGCTCTTCTGGGACAGCAGGGTCATCTGCGTCGCGGCAAGCTTGTTGGGATCGGTGAAACCCGCAACCGTTGCCGACAGAGGCGCCGGCAGTTCGGTAATCTGTATCGACGAGTTGGTCTCAGGTTGATGAACACCCAGGAACAGGGTCGTTGGAGCGAATCCCTGGGGTGGAATCAGACTGATCGCCGTACCTTGTATCTTAATCCGTGTCTGGGGGGCGGTCGCGGCCTGTGGAGTCGACGCCGGAGTACCGTAGGTTGGAATAGCCGCTGGACTTGTCGTTTCGAGGGCGTCATCGGCATCGCCGGCCGTGGCGTCCGCTGAGAGATCGGCGTCTGTCGATCTGGGCGGCATCGAAGGTTCGGGCGAAGGCTTCGTCTTCGAGCATGAGGCGCCCAACAGGACGGCCAGTACCAGGCATGCGGCTGCAACAGTCTTCGCCATTTTCAGGTTCTCCTGAGAAGAGTGCGTAAGCTTAAGTTTCTACCGGTAAAAGACTTATCGACCGGTACTGTTTCATCGACCGGTTTACGCCTTGGCTTCAACGCAACCATGCCTGGCTGTCGCGTTTCCTCGTACCCGCGGGGCCATCCACGATGGCCACCGGGGGCCTCCCACATTGCTTTTGCATCATCTTCAGAGTTATCGGGCGTATCATGCCGGCCGTCGGCGCCGGCTGACGCACGGCACAGGCCCGCCGCCCCATCCCACTACGAATCACCTGCCCGATAGTTCGCGGCATCGCCGGGACGCCGCGTGCAGGGCTTCGTCAACCATTCGTTCAAAACCGGCGGCGCGGAATACGTTCAATGCCGCCTCCGTTGTGCCTCCGGGTGTGGCCACCTTGGCGCTGAGATCGCCCGGCGATTGCCCCTCCCGCCCGGCGGCAACCGCCAGGAGTGCCGTGCCCCTGGCCGTCTGAAGCACCAGTCGCCGCGCCGTTTCCTGCGAGAGCCCGAGCCCAACGCCCGCCTTGATCATCTCCTCCATCAGCAGGAAGAAGTAGGCCGGCCCGGAGCCGCTGACGGCCGTAACCGCGTCCATGAGCCCTTCATCTTCGACCGTCAGCGCCTCACCGACGCAATCGAATATGCGTCTGGCCTTATCCAGGCCCGTCTTGCCCCTGTCGTTCGCATACAACACGCTGGCCCCCTCGCCCACGAGGGCGGGGGTGTTCGGCATGACCCGCACAATAGCCCGCTCACCGAAAAACGCCTCAATGTCCGAAATCCGCTTACCCGCCATGATGGAGACCAGAAGGGCGTCGCGGCGCATGTGTCCAGAGATGCTCTGGGCTGCCTGGGCCATGATCTGCGGCTTGACGGCCAGAACCAGCACATCGGCGGTTGCGGCAACGCGGGAGTTCTCCGTTGCCGTAGTGACGCCGTAGACATCCGCCAGATGCGCAAGACGTTCGGTCTTGATGTCGCCGACCGAAATCTGAGACGCCGTATAGAGCCCTCGCATGACGATGCCCCTGATAATGGCCTCCGCCATATTCCCGCCGCCGATAAACCCGATTCTGTCCATGCCGGTGCTCCTTGACCACCATGCTCCATGCTCAAATGCCTTCGAACCGTCAACCTTACCTCGCCGGGCGCGGCATGGCAAGTCCCGGCCGGCCTACGTCAGTCCGGTCAGCAACTCGAACTCCTCGCTGCTGAGACTGTGCCGCAGCTTCGCCAGAGCCGCCAACTCGATCTGGCGCACCCGCTCCCGCGTCAACCCCAGTTCATCGCCCACCTCGCGAAGGCTCTTTGTCTTCCGCCGGATCGGCTCTCCAACAGGCCCGAATCGGCTGAGAATAACGTGCTGCTCGCGCTCATCGAGTTCGTCGCGGATGACCTGGGCCAACCCGCGGTGCGCCCTGTCCAGGTCGCCGATATCCTGCGTTGCCTGGGCCGGCAGCGCCTCCTCCATCCGCGAGATCATCTGGCCCCGCGCCTTGTCCGGTCTGGCCGCCTCGGCCGGCAGCTTGCGGGCGAAATCCTTGGCAATCGTCCAGGACGCATACGTGCCGAAGCGAAAACCTCTCATGTAGTCGAACCGCTCGACCGCCCGAACCAGCGACAGATTCCCTTCACTGACGAGGTCCACCATGTTCGCCGCCGTAGACGCGGTATGCTTGCGGGCGATACCCACCACGAGCCGCAGATTCGCCTCGATCAGCCGGTTCTTGATGTCCTCGGCCTCCGCCAGGCGGCCTTCCAGATCGTCCAGTATCCTGCTTGACGGAGTCGGCTTCTTCAGTTCTCCTCGCCGCCTGTGAATTACATACTTGAGATAGTTGTACCGTCGGAACAGCCAGGTCTCCATCTCACGATTCAGGATCGGCGTGTCCTTCAACGTCTGCAAGTATTGGGGCAAGGATTCGGCGGCCAGGTCCGCCGTCAATCTGGAAACACGCGGCGCGCCGGGAGCGCGCCGCGGCGGTCGCCCCGGCAAAGGTTCCCCGCAGATGGCCTGCTCGGCCCCTTCGGCCTGGAACTCATGGCTCGCGACGAAATCCACCTTTGCCGCGAGAATCACCCTTGCGCGGCGGACATTCACCAGGCGATACACCGAACTGCGGGTGATCCGGAACCGCTGCATCAACTCCTTGACGGGCGTGCCTTGTCTGAAGAGTCTGTACAGATCCGCCGCTTCACTCACCGAGACAGTGCCCGGCGTGTCACGGAAAACGGGCTTGTCGGGGTGCTCCTGCTCATACTTCTTGACAGTATACCGGATGGTTTCATGGGCCTTGCCGTGTTCTCCGGCAATCTGGTCGATGATCTTGTGGCGAGAAAGCTGTGACTCGCTTGCCAGGGCCCTGGCGCGACGGATGATCGCCGACTTCTCAGCCTGGGTGATCCGCGAGAAACGGCTCGCCCGGCGCACGGATGGGGCGTGCTCGGCGGCGAACGTGTCCACTGCGGTTCCACTGAACGCCAGCCGCCTGTGGCCGTCCGGGAAGATGGCCTTGCGTCCGACCAGCCCTCGCTTACGCCACCGCTCGACGGTTCTGCGTGAAACACCGAAATGCGCAATCAGCCCGTCAATGGTGTATACAGGCTCGCAGGTCGGGTCGACCGCCTCGGCCAACTGGCCGCTCAAACGCGAGATGAACACCGACAGATCGCTGAGAATCTCCTGGCCTATGACGACGGGCTGATCCGGCGGGTCCTTCGGCGAGAAGCCCACAATCCGATAGTGTATGAACTCGAACGGATACTCCTTCGCCGGGTCGATCAGGTGCACAAGCTGCTCGGCCGCCGCAAGCTGCTCCCGCCGTTTGCCCCGGGGCGCGTATCGCAGTTGCAGGAGCAACTGGGCCAGGTCCTTATTCTGTATGCGTCGCATGAATGTGCCGGATATCAGAACACGAATGAGAAAACCGCCGTTCTCACTGTTTCCATGACGATTCTACCACACGCTGCGCAGAAAAACAGCCGCCCAGGCGGCTGTCTATGACATGTCGCGCAACCCCGGTATCCGCCGCGACCTCAGGCCACCAGGCTCTTGGCGGTATCAACCGCGGATGCCGCGTCCGGGGCATACCCGTCGGCCCCCACGCGATTGGCGTAGTCCTGCGTGACGGGCGCGCCTCCGATCATCACCTTCGCGGGCACCCCGGCGTCACGAAGCGCCTTGATCGTTTTCTCCATGCCTGGCATCGTCGTGGTCAACAGGGCGCTCATGCCCACGAGCTGCGCCCTGGAATTCTTTGTCTCGGCGACGAACTTCTCCGGCGAAACGTCCACACCGAGATCCACCACCTCGAAACCCGCACCCTTCATCATCATCGAGACGAGGTTCTTGCCGATATCATGCAGGTCGCCGGCGACGGTCCCGATGACAAACGTTCCCCGCGGCTTGACGCCGGCCCTGGCCAGGGCCGGTTCAAGCAGCTCCATGGCCATCTTCATCGCCCGTGCCGATATGAGCACCTCCGGGATATACACCTCGTTCTTCTTGAAACGAGCCCCGACCACATCCATGCCTGCGATCAGCCCCTGCTCGAGCACCTCCTTGGGGGCCATACCCTCGCCGAGAGCTGCCCCGGTAATCTCGACGGCTGTCTTCTGGTCCCCTTTGATGACCGCATCGGCCAGCGCCTTCAAATCTGCCATGTTCGACTCACCTCAACTATGTTTCAGGTCAATCAGATGTCGTTCTGCCAACGAATCGTGCGCCATTAGACAGCATCCCGCCCGGCACGACAAGCCTGAGGGCAACTTTTTTAACCCTGTGCCCCGGCAGCAGTTTTGCTTGACAGGCAAGGTCCCTTTCCGGTATAATACCGGTAGTGGTGGGGCTGGCTGAGCCGGCTCAGGAGTGGTGATTATCGGCCTGGCGCCCACCGCAGGGTCTATAGACACGGCAAAGGGCCGTTTTTCAGGCAATAGAAGGGTTTATGATGAAAAGCATCTCGACGCAGTCGGTTCTCCTGGGTGTTCTGCTGTGCATGGTGGTTGTCTTATTGGCCGGTTGCGGGGCCCAGCTCGGCGAGACGCGCGCCGAGGGCAGCCGGCGCCACAGCCGCGTCACCCGTATCAACAACCAGGAGATGATGTCCGATCTCGACCGTGCCTTCCTTTGGGATAAGCCGAGCCGTCTGACCGACAAGCGAATCCCCTGACCGAGCGGTGAGCGAGGCCGCGCCAGGAAAAGACGCTCAATTCAACCCTGGCTGCCAGAGGTAGAGAAAGTGCGTCCCCGGTGATTCCAGCCAGTCGGGGATTTCAATATTGACCAGCGCCCCGGCGCCGCCCACATCGCTCTCGGCGGAGGCGTAGACGTTGGGCTTGTGCGAGTGGGCGCGGTGGTAGATGACGATGTCGGCCGTCTCGATGGAGGCCATCTGCATCGCCCAGGCGATGGCGTCGTCGGGGTAGCCGATCCGGTCGATCAGGCCGTTGTCCAGTGCGTCCTTGGCGGTGTACACCCGGCCGTCCGCCAGCTCTCGCAGCCTGTCTTGCGGGATGGCGGGTCTGCCCCGACGGACCACCTGGAAGAAGTTCTCAAACAGGTGGTCGATGATGCCCTGGAGGGCCTCCTGTTCCTCCGGTGTGATGTCATGCAGGGGCGAGGCCATGTCCTTCATCCTGCCGCTCTTGATGGCGAGCGTCTTCATGCCGATCTTGTCCAGCGTGCCCTGAATGCTGACGGTCTGCATGATGGTGCCGATGCTCCCGGTTACACCGGCCGGCTGGACCACGATGCCGTCGGCGGCGCACGCCAGGTAATAGCCGCCGCTGGCGCCGATATCGAGTATTGAGGCGACGATGGGCTTGCTTGTGGCCGCCTTGAACCGCATGAGACTGTGGTACATCAGGTCGGAGGCGGCAACGGTCCCACCGGGCGAGTCGATACGAAGGACCACGGCACGGACCTTGGGGTCGGCGGCGGCCTTGTCAAGTTTCTCCGCCAGCAGACTGACGGGGTTCTCCCCCGAGCGAATCAGACCCTGACGGCGCCGGTTCGCCAGAAACCCATCGATATCAATGACGGCAACCTTCGGATTGCCGAAGAGACGCTCTCCCCGGCCGATACGCGTCTCGAACAGATCGGCGCGGGCGGGCACGACCTCGACGCGAAAGGCAGCCGGTCCGCAACCGGAAAGTCCGCCCGCAAGTGCAAGCATCGTCCAAAATGCGGTGTGTCTGGTCATGGCATCCCTCAATGCAGATAGGCTCCTGATTAGAACGCGCGAGCATCACCCCGGCGAGATGCATACGGGCGGCCGGGGGCGGCATCAGCGGCCTCGGCCGCGACCACCAGCGAAGCCCGGGCGGTGCCGCCTGTTGCCGTTGGGATCGAGACCCCGTTCTCGCGGGGAGGTATGGGATATCTCGCGGATCTTGAACTTTGGCTTATGCTTGCAGCCCTTACGCTTGGCAGGCGGCTTCTGCTCGAGGACAGCCTTGGCGTGCTTGCAGATGTCGCGAACGTCCTTGCGCTCACTGCCCAGGCCGTCTTCGAGGAACTGTCGGGCGACCTTCTTCATACGGCCCTGCATCTTGCGCAGACCGTACACCGCGGCGCGCTTCGTGCTCTTGGCCGCATTGCTGAAGATGGCCTCCGTGAGAATCTCAAAGCCGTCTTCCTGCATCCACGCCAAGTTGAAGGCGGCCCGCCTGGCGGCGGGGATGCGTTCCGAATAGAGCTTCTGCCGCAACTCCTCCAGGAGCTTGGCGGACGCTTCGTCCTTTTCTCTGCCAGATGGTTCTCTCTTGTCCAGTTTCATAGTTATCTCAGCTTTTATCGGAAAGAGAGCCGTGTTTTCTTGAGGACCTTTCCGCAGATCGTTCGGCCCGGAACCACATCTATTGTGGCACGGAGCGGTTCGGTTGGCAAGGGAATACCTACGCGAAATGCGGATTTTTGTGTGTTGCCCGCCCTCGATGAAGGTGTTGCCATCCATCGGTCGAGTTGCTAACCTTGTCTATGCCGCAGGTCGGGGCAAGGTCTGAGGCCGCTGATGCGGTGGCTTGTGAATCTGTCAGCAGGAGGTTCATGCGATGAATGTGAAAATGGGCAAGATGGAGCAAGGAGGTAAACGCAGAGGCGGGAATCTAACACGCCGCCATTTCCTCAAGACCACGGCATCGGCCGGGCTTGGGCTTGGCCTGGTGCTCAGCGGCGCCAAGGCTTGGGCCGGGGCGAGCGGCTCGCTAAAGACCCGCGTGCTCGGCCGCACCGGCTGCAAGGTCACGGTGCTGGGCCTGGGCACTGCGCCGGTAGGGGAAGGGCCGCTGGATGTCCAGGAGGGCATCAAGGTCTTCGAGCCGGTCCTCGATGCCGGCGTCAGCTACGTCGATACCGCCCGCATCTATGGCAACGCCGAGGAAATACTCGGCCATCTGATACCCCAGCGCCGCGACAAGGTATTTCTTGTTACGAAAGTCTCCACGGACTCCGGTCAGCGGGCCGAGCAGTCTCTGGAGCAGTCGCTGCGCACGCTCAAGACGGACTATCTCGACCTGGTGCATATTCACAGCATCGGCGGCAAGAACATCGACCGCGTCCTGGGGCCGGACGGCGTGCTGGAGTACCTGCTCAAACAGAAGCAGGCGGGCAAGATACGGTTCGTCGGCACATCCGGGCACAACCGGCCGGCCAATTTCGTTCGGATGATCCAGACCGACCAGATCGACGTGGTCATGCCCGTGATGAACTACGCCGACTGCAACATCTACAACTGCGAGGATGTTGTCCTGCCGGAGGCCCGCAAGCGCAATATCGGCGTCGTGGCCATGAAGGTCTACGTGGGCATCAAGGGCGGCTTTCCGAACCATCGCAGCGGTTTCGTCGGCTGCGTTACGCCGCAGGAGCGGATGCCGCAGGCCATCGCCTACGCCCTGGACCTCGAAGGCGTCAGCGCCGCGGTCATCGGGCCCTATACGCCGGAGCAGGCCGTGCAGAATGTGGAATTCGCGAAGAAGTGTACGCCGCTGACACCGGAGCAGCGGACGGAGTTGCTGGCTTATGGGAAGACACTTGCTCCGACGCTGGGGCCGCGGTATGGGCCTGTGGTGTAAGGGCCGCGTGTGCAACGTGTTGCGCACTGAAGACAGGACAAGGTCATGGAGAGGATGTACGTCATGACGGACGGGGAACTAGTGGCTTATCTCAACAGGGTGTTTGGTAAGGATAGGCGATATTTGCAGAAGGCTCTGGCAAAGATCGGGGACAGGCTTCAGGAGTGCGAAGTTATTGCGGATGATATCCACGCCCAGACCAGGCAACCGATGCAGGCATGTGAGGGGCTTTTCGAGGAGACTGTCGAGGGGCTTAATTCGGGCAAGTACGATCCGTTCTGGATTGGGGACGTGTCGTTCTATTATGAGGTTGTACTCAATCCAGGACTCAAGACGGGGTTGGATTTTGACAGGAAACTGGCGAGACGATGTGGAGGAACGGTCAAGTATTGCGCTGTGTGGGTGAGTTTGCTGCAACCATTGTATGCGATGGATACTTGGTCCTTGACCTATCGGTCGAAGCCGCCGGAGTCGGAGTCTGCTCCGTACTGTCCGAAAACAGATGCAGAACGTGAGACGGTAAGGATGATTCGTTCTATCCTGGGCCGTCATGGACTCAGGAGGGTAACAAAGAGGCTTGCCAATACGAAGGTTCCGAGAGCGATTACGGATTGCCGAGAGCGAGGTGACGCCACGGTCTTCGATTGTCTGTTTTCAGAGACGGGTCAACTTACGGAAGGCAAAGTGATTTGTTCCGATGGTACGATGAAACGCCCCATTAAGGGTGCCTACCGGGGAACCGAGGTTTCGTGGAGGGAATGCCATGACCGGAGGGGACGGTTGACAGAGGCGCAGACATCAAGACATTTTGCTTCCGGAGATTCGGTGATTGTGTGTCTGGATGACAAAGGCCGTGTCGACAAGGTTATTGTGTCACCTACGTCTCGACGGGGAAATATGGCCCCTGTCGAGTTCGATGTGAAGCAGGAACTTGCGAAGCGTCGTCATCCAAAGGGGTGGACTGTAAGGGCAGGCTGCAAGGAAGGCCTGAGACAGGCCAAGACAGGGGATCCGTTCAATGATGGACTGGGCTAAGATCATAGCGGCGTTTCTTGTGTCTTCATTCATTCTCCTTGTGTTGGTCTTTCTGGTTCCGCTGGTTTTGTTCTCCATACTTGATTCCCACAGCGAGAAGCCGTTAGCTTTCGACCCAAACGTGTGGAAGAGTGATACCTATGCGGCGATTTGCGATGTCAACTCCCTTGACTTTGACATTTGGTCTGCAACTCGCGATCTGATGGTCAATGACTTGGTCAAAAAGCACAAACTCGTTGGAATGCATCGCAAGGAGATCATAGACCTTCTTGGTGAGCCTGACTTCTCGCCAACGGGACTGTTCCCCGGGTGGGACCTCATATACTGGTTAGGACCCGACTACCGCGGGACCTTCGGAGGTTTGGATTGGTCGTATCTGATAATAAAGCTCGATCCTAACGGTGTGGTGACGGCACATGAAAGGACCGTCGACTGATCTTTCACTGGCACATTAACATGCGAAGTGCAACACGCCAGGCAAGCGGCATGAGCGGTCAGTAGCGTATGGACCTATGAACCCCTGGGGACGCTGTCGCCAAACCCGTGGGATTTATCGGTTTGTGCCAGAAACATGATGAAGGGTGAGGCGACGGGGATCAGGGGCCCCGTCGCCGGTGTCCCTGGACTATGGCGGCATCCGGGTTGCTTGCCGGAAGAATAGAAGCAGGAAACCGCATGGGCGGAGGTCCATCCTGCATTTCTGGATTCCTGCCTTCGTCCCGGCTCGCCGGGAAGAGAGTCGTTGGGGGCGATTATTCTGGCTCGGGGGTTTGGGTGGATAGCCCAGTTGTTTGTATGGGCGTGAATGGCCGCGTGTGCAACGAGCTGAATGCCCTGCGGATTCTGATGGCGGAAGTGTTGCTGTCTTATTTGTTTGTGATAGCTTCTTCCGGGGTGTTTTCGTGGCGGTGGATGGGGGTCTTTGTGTTTTTGAGGTTGTTTGCGGTGAGGGCGATGGATTGGGTTCTGGGGCCGTCGAGGGTGAGGAAGGTGTCGGTTTCGGCAGGGGGGGAGCAAGTGGTGATGAGGGCGTTTCGGGTGTTTGTCAGGCGGATGATGGAGGCGGCGTCCGTTGCGGCCGGGGTGTCGAGGGTGTCTATCAGGAGGTTTTCGACGTCGTCACAGACCAGGGCGTGGCGGAGGTCGGGCTTGTCGGTTTTGAGGGTGATGTTGCGGAGCTTGAGGCCTTTGACGTGGCGGCAGTAGAGGCCGTAGGCGGGTAATTGACCGAACATGGTGGATTCGGGGTAGGCGTCGTGTTTCTCCGGGACGGAGACAGAGGCCGCTTCCTTTGTGCCGCCGCCCTCGAAGCCGAGGATGATATTGCTCAGGGCGATGTCTTCTATGGGCTTGTCCGGCATACCCGTGATAGAGCAACCGATGCCCGAGCAGTCGGTGGCGACGATATCGTCTATCGTGACGTTCCGCAGCGTGCCGATGCCGAGTTTCGGCTGGTCCTTTTCGTAGACCCTTGCGCGGTTGCCCAAGCGGACGAAAATGGGAACCGTTACGCCCCGGATGGCGATATTCGAGACGGCGACGCGGTCCATCGTGCCGCCATCGACGATCTCCAGGGCCAAGCCCGCCAGACCCCTCTGCCGGCCGTAGGTTACCTGCGAATACCGTGGTGAGCAGACCGTACAGTTGCTGATGACGATGTTCTTGAAGCCGCCCCCGGACTCGGTGCCCATCTTGATGGCGTTGCAGTGGCTGGAAACGATGCAATCGCTGATGGTGATGTTCTCGCAGGGCTTCGTCGAGAGGCTCTTGAGGACGATGCCATCGTCGTCGGAATCGACGTTGCAGCCGGTGATGGTCACATCGCGGCAGGAGTCGATATTGAGTCCATCGTTGTTGAAGCTGACGTGGTTGAAAACGGCGATATCGCGGATGACCAACCGGTCGCAGTCGATATAGTGTTGCATCCAGGACCCGGCGCTGCGCAGTCGGACGCCCTCGATGAGCACGTCGGAGCACCGCTCAAGGAGGATGCACTTCGGCCGTGCCCGGGTCTTGTCGCGGAAGGCATCCCCCTGGCCGTCAATCGTGCCGCGCCCGCGAATCGCCACGTTCTTTACGCCGTGGCCCGCGATTACGGCCCACTTACTGACAGGCTCAGCGTCGGGACCGCTCGTAAAGGGCCGGGCGTAGTCATCGCGGTTGCGGCTGCCAAGGAGCGTGGCCCCAGGTTCGATGCTCAGCGTGATGTTGTCGCGCAAGTACACGGTTCCCGTCAGCCAGCGCCCGGCCGGCACGGTGGCGGTCCCGCCCCCGCCCGCGGCGCATTTGTCGATGGCCGCCTGAATAGCCTCAGTACAGAGGGTCTCGCCGTCGCCTTTCGCGCCGAATTCGACAATATCGTAGGCGGCGATACCGGGCATGGAGACTGAGAGAACAACAGCGATCATCGTCAGTGCCTTCATGGCAGTCCTTTCGTCATTTCAGGGCCATTGACAGATCCAGTGCAGGCTGGGCCTGATCGTAAAGAAGCCGACCCGCGAAGGTTGCGCGGCGGATATTCCGTCCGGCCAGGTGCGCCGGTTTGCCGTCCTGTGTCCGCAGCAGCAGTATCTCAGCATCCACGGCCAGACCCTCAGCCGCAAACGACACCCGCGCCGGGCCCGCCTGAGACACGAAGATGTAATCGGTGTGCATGGGGGTCGCAACCTTCACTGCGAGGGCGGTGGCCGCGGCATCGGGCTCCATACGGGCGATCGACACAGAGGGCGCGTCCTCGCCTGACCACGGGTACAGGAGCGTGTTGAAGACCACGGGCGGCTCCCCTGAGAGGTGATAACGGTAGCCGACGGCGGGGTGGTTGTCCTGCGTCGAGGCCATCCGACGGGCGGCGATAAAGAACTCGAACGGCTCACACGCGGCTGCCTGGGGCTCGGCCGGGACGATCAGGAGATTGGCCCCATCGGGGTAATGCGTCATGACCCGGCCGGTCTCTGTATCCGCCGAAGGGGCGGCATCGGCGGCGAAGTGCCAGTTCTGGTCGTAGGTGTGGCGGCCCTGGCCCGTAATCCGGTCGCCGACAATCCAGTAGCCGGGCTTGATGAACAGGACAATCCGCTGGTGCGCGACGTCGCGGTAGCCCGTGAAGGTGGCGGCGATACAGTCGAGAGCGTCGTTGGAGAACCACAGGTCGGTCCGGCCGGGCGTATGCGGCTGGTCCGCGCCATTGATGCACACTGTGTTGTGATAGTCCGTGCGGAGGTATCGCTCGACGTCCTGGTGTTCGTAGCTGCGGATGCCCGGATCGATGAGCAGTTCCCGGCCGAGCGCGTATGCGGTGATCGACAGGACATCCCGGTGGCCGTGGGAGCCGGCGCTCGACTTGAAGACGAGGTGGTAGGCATCCTGCCACGGGCGCGTCGTGTAGGGGCTGCGAAGGATGGTCCAGCCGCCGTAAGGGAAGTGTACGGACGCCACGGCCGGGCACAGGCCCTCCTGGCCCATCGACAGGCAATACCGAACATCATCGCGGTTGAAGACCTTCATCGCTGCGGGCAGCGTATAGGGGTCGCAGCCGCCCCAGTCGCCGATGTTGGGCATGATTCCATTGGGCTGCGTAACGGCCATCAGAAAGTCCTGGACCTTATCCAGCCGCCGCAGGGCCTCCGGATCGACGGCGATACTCTCCTGTTGCAGGCTCTCCAGCGTGCTGAGCATCGCCCCGTAGGCCATGCAGATATAGCCGGGGGCGTCCTCCATCTCTTTGCCGTCCGGGTGGACATCCCGCAGGACATTCCGCTCGAAGCCGGTCTTGCCATATTCGAGCCAGAGACGGCGGTCGGAGAACTCCGGAAACTCGACGGCCGTGTGTGTGACCGCCGATGTAATCGTTGCCAGCCAGTTGCCACCGGAGAAGTCGTCCTTACTCAGATAGTCGGCGTGCTCCCAGATGGAGTACAGGTAATTGGCCCACAGCTCATCATCGACGTATTCGGCGGCCGTGACCTGCGGAAACCGCGAGACGAGCCAACCCAGCCGCGCGGCCGTATCCAGCGTCCGCCACGTAGGGTAGTCCGGGCCGCTCATCACGTCCGGCTTGGGGTTCGAATCGACCCAGTCGTAGAAGACCTCCGCGAATCGCCCGGCCCAGCACGGGTCATTCGTGTAGTAGGCCGCGTCGGCCAGGACGCCCGTGGCCGCGCCGCGATTGAGGAAGTTGCGGTGCTCGTACCAGTCGGTCGTGAGCATGTAACTCCAATCGATGGGCGGCGGATCGGTTCGCGCCAGCCCCGCGTGGTCAATCTTGCCGGCGATTACGGCCTGGGCACGGCTGGTATCGAAGTCAGGATTCAACGGGGCCTGGGGCTTGTGCCGCTGTCGATAGTAGCGACGAAGCTGCGTACAGGCCGCCGCCCAGTCATTGGCGTCGCCGCGTTCGCGGAATCCCCGCAACTGCGGAACGTCAGGCTTGAGTTTTCCATAGAGCAGCCGTGCAACGTCCGGCATCCGCGGATGCTCATAGCCCTTGTAGATGCGCATGTTATGGATGCCGGTGGTGCGCTTGCTGGGACCCAGAACAAAACGAATATATCGCCCCGTCGTCAACGGAACATGAAACGTTTGGAAGACGGCAGGTTCCTTGCATTCCAGCAGCAATGTAAACGGATCGTTCGGATCGTCGGCGGAAGCCTCGATCCGAAGGGCAATAGTGGGATCGGACGTGCCTATTTCAATGCGATCAAAGGCCGCGGCCCGGCCGAGGTCGACAATGAAGAAACGCTCCTGGGCCGATGCAGCCAGGGCGAAGCGACCCTTGCTGATAGGACCGTCGCTGCGCAGGCTGTTCGGATCAGTCCCCGCGGCGCAGCGGCAAGGCGTAAAGACCCTCGCTCCAAGCCGTGCCGACAGGAGACTCTGAGGATATTCAGCCGCCGCCCGCACGACCGGGCCAAACACCGCAATCGCAACGACGATTCGCATCCGATAACTCATGCGCGCAAGAATACCGGTCATCGGGGCATATCGCAACGGTGCTGAAGCGAGTATGATACTTGAGCTGTCTGCACTTGCGTCTATTAGGAGTCCGAAGATGTGGCGATTCGTGTCTTGCGTCTTGTTGCTGACGGCTGCAACGGTCGTAACCGTGCACGCGGCAATTCCGCCGGACCATCCGCGATTGCTGGGCAACCGCGCATCTCTCCAGCAATTGGCCGCAGAACGTCCGCAGGCGTACCAGCGGATGGCGGCTGTGGCCCGCGGGCAGGGGGGCGGCGACCATGAGATGATGATCTCGATGGGTCTGGTCTGCGCCATTGAGGGCGATGAACCACTTGGCCGTGCCGCCGTCGAAAGGGCGATGAAGTACGTCAACGGACCTATCCGCCAGGGCCACGTTACCTTTGGCGGTGATCTGGCCCTCTGTGCCATCGTCTACGACCTGTGCTACGACTACTGGACCGAGCCGCAGCGTCGGGCCTTCTGGGAGTATATGAACAAGACGGTCGATGCGAACGTCCAATCGGAGACGCACGTCTTCCACAACGGCTGGTACGGTTACAAACACTGGGGTATCGGCCTGGCCTGTTACGCGACCTGGGGGGAGAACCCGCGGGCGGCCGAGATACTCAAGACCCTGGAGACGGACTGGAGAACCCGCGCGGCGCCTGCTCTGGAATTGGCCGGGACCGGCGGCGGCTGGGCCGAGGGCTATTACATCAATTACTGGCTGTACGAATGGCTGTTCTTCTGTGAGGTGGCCCGGCGCTGCGGCGGTGTGGATTATTACGCTGATGCCCCGTCGTTCTTCCGTAGCCGTGCGGTCGCGGGCATGTTCGAGGCTTACCCCGGCATCAGCACCTACGGCTCCCGCCGGCCGGTTCCCATGGGCGACGGCGGCGGCCGGGTTTTTGGCGGCGACCGCGACAAGGCCCTGTCCGCCCGCCGCATCCTTGTGAACTACTACCGCGACGAGCCCGCCCACCAGGTCGTGCATTCCTTCAACGAGGCCACGCCACGCTCCAGCGTCGGGGTCTATGCCTACAAAGACTTCCTCTGGCGTGATGAGACCGTGTCCAAAGGCGGCTTGGCCGGCTTTCGGCTGTCGCATATCAGCCAAGGACCGGGCTATGTCTACGCCCGAAGCAGTTGGGAGGAGGATGCGACGTATTTCTTCTTCAAGTGCGGCGACCGCTTCACCGCGCATCAGCACCTGGATGTGGGCCATTTCGTCATTTACAGGCATGAGGAACTCGTCGGAGACGGTGGCCACTACGATGCCTTCGGCAGCAGCCACGACGTGAACTATCACCTCCGCACCATCGCCCACAGCACAATTCTCGTTCACGACCCGAACGAAACGTGGCCCGGTATCCGCGCCGGCAACGTGACCGGTAACGACGGCGGCCAGCACCACAACTGGCCTCACCATAACGGAGCTGTGACCGACCCTCGACAGTGGGATCAACAGCGCGACCTGTACGACATCGCCGAGATCACGGCATTCGAGGATCGCGGCGACTACCTGTACGTGGCCGGTGATTGCGGGCGGGCGTATTCAAGGGGCAAGCTCGCGTTCTTCACGCGGCAGATTGTGTACATCCGCCCGGGTGCGTTCATCATCTTCGACCGTGTCGCTTCAACAGACGCCGCCTTCGCAAAGACGTGGCTCCTGCAAGCAATGACGCTCCCGCGGCAGCAGGGTGAAGACCTGGTCATCAGCAATGGTAGAGGGCGCCTGTTTGTGCAGCGGCTGCTGCCGAAGCAGGCGGAGGTGCGGCTCCTATCGGGCGACCAACTCTATCGCGTGGGTGGACACGACTACCCGCCGAGCCGCGACACGGGCCCAGCGCCTGAATGCCGCATCGAGCTGTCGCCGCGGCAGGCCTCTCTCACCGACTACTTCTGCTTCGTCCTGACGGCGGCCGATGCCGATGTGTCCGAGGTGGAGCGGGCCCAGATGACTGAGACTGCGGATGCCGTGGTGGTCAGGTGCGACCGGGTGTCCGTGAGCTTTGACAAGGCCCGGACGGCGGGCATAGTGGAGATCGCCGGCATTCGGCGGCCCCTTGCCGAGACCGTGGTCTCTCAGTGATAGGAGGTTGCGGCCGATATGAAGCTGCCCGAAGCCGTCAAACCCAGGCACATTGCACTGCTTGCTTTCAACGTGGCCTACCTGCTGGTTTTCACATACCTGTTCTGGCTACGCGCCAACAGCGAGTTCCTGATGTACGTGGTCACGGTGAGCATCTTCCTGGTCTTTGTCGCCCGGATGCACCTGCGCTACCGCTTCTCATTCGGTGTGTTGCTGGGTCTGTCGACGTGGGGTCTGATGCACATGCTCGGCGGGTGTGTCCGCGTCGGCGACGAGGTCCTGTACGGCCTGTGGCTGATTCCGGGGCGTCTGCGATACGACCAACTCGTCCATGCCTTCGGATTCGGCTACGCCACGCTGTTCTGCTACTATGTCCTGGAGCCGAATCTGGGTCCGAAGGTCCGCTGGTTCGCCGTCGGTGTCATTGCGGTCCTGGCGGGGATGGGTATCGGGGCGCTCAACGAGGTCATTGAATTTGTGGCGGTCCTCACCATGCCGGAAACCGGCGTCGGCGGTTATGAGAACACGATGTGGGATATTGTGTTCAACACGCTCGGGGCCGTCCTGGCCGTCAGTTACGCCATGCTGAAACGCCGAATGCAGGGGTAGTGTGCGCCGGGTGTCGCGTGCGCGGCTGCTGCGGCCCTTGCCTACAGCACGACCATCGACTCGGCCGGCTCCTCGTTCGGTTCGTGCGCTGCCGGGCGGTTCATGCGGGCCCGCCGCATCGCGTTCCCGATGGGTGCTGCGTCGCCGCCGTCGCTCCAGGGGGTCCACCGGTTCTTCGCCTTGCCGGCGATGTCGATAAGACGGTTCAACACGACCTCCGGCGTGTCTTCGAACGGGTCCACAATGAAGTCTCTGAGCTTCTGAAACACTTCGTCGGAGATGTTGATCGTCTGCATGACGGCCCCTTTGCTGCTAAGGAGGATTCTCTCGACCGGTAGGCGTGCGCCTGTGAAATGAACTTCGATACCCGTGCCATTTAAGTATACGAAGTAATTCGACGCCCTCAAAACAGGGCCTGCACGTGCGAACCTGGCCGTATGGCGGGGCGCGCGGTGCAGGTTTCCGGCAAACAGACCCAATAGGGGCTTGACGGGGCGAATCCATGTTCATAGAATGTGAACATAGATTCACTAAACACGAATATATATTCATCAGGGCCGCCCGGCAGGGCGGCACCGTTCATGAGCACGATTCACGACAGACAGCAGGAAGTCAAACGCCGGGCGGCGCAGGAGGCGGTCTACGAGGCCGCCCTGGAGGTGATTGGGCGGCCGGACTTCAAGGGCCTGAGGATGCAGAATGTTGCGATACAGGCCGGTATCGCCACGGGCACGCTCTACAACTACTTCAAAAACAAGGAGGACCTGCTGTTCTACGTAGACCGCCGCCTGCATGAGACCGTCTTGGGTCGCATCGAGGAGATTTCAAGCCGGCCGGAACCGGCGTCACGCCGGTTGAACGACATATTGGAAGCGATATTCGAGGTTGTCGGCAGGCACAGGGCCGTCTTTGATTTGGCCGAGCGGTCGGGAATCCCCGACAAGACACCCGCTGAGGAGGGCCGGGCCCTGTTGGGCAGCGCAACGGCCTGTTTTGAGAAGGTGCTGGCCGATGGAATGGCGGAAGGGCGATTCAGGTCCGTAGACGCCCGGCGGACATCGCGGATACTGCTTCATGCCATTATTGGCATCTTCGAGACGCACAAGTACCTTAAGGACTACGACTACGGTCCATCCCGGCGAGATCTGTTGGCGCTATTTGAGGATTACCTCCAGCCGGCGCGAACAGCGCCGGTTACGTTGGCACAGGAATTTGGCATAGACTCCACATGAAGATTATGGCGAGACTCAGCGAAGCAATCCTTGGTCTGGCATGCCTGGGTTGTACAACGGCGATGGTCGGGTGCACCGTGGGCCCGGACTATGAGCGGCCCGATGTGAATGTGCCGCGCGGCTGGAATCAGACAGTGGCGGGATCGGGCTCGACTGTCGCGGCCGACCTTCGGCAGTGGTGGACGCTGCTGGGCGACGACACGCTTAACGACCTTATCGACCAGGCCGGCTGGGCCAATCTCGATGCCCGTGCCTCGCTGATGCGGGTGGCCCAATCGCGGGCTCTTCGCGATTTCACGGCCGGTCGGGGGGCCCCGCAGCTCGATGGCATTGGCGCCTACTCCCGCATGCGCGACAGCGCCGAAACCCGCTTTGCGGCCCCGGGAATGCCTACCGACCCTTACGACTTGCACGCCGTCGGCTTTGACGCCGCATGGGAGATTGACCTGTTCGGGCAGATCAGGCGGTCCGTGGAGTCGAGCCAAGCCTCTCTGGAAGCCTCCATCGACGACTACCACGATGTCTTGCGGACGCTTTTTGCCGAGGTGGCGAGGAACTATGTGGAGCTGCGCACCACCCAGGCTCGCCTTCGATACGCCCGGCAGAATATCGAGGCACAGCGCCGCACCGTGGAGTTGACCGAAGGCCGATTCGAAGCGGGCCTCTCGGGCGAACTCGACGTGGCGCAGGCGAAGCTGAATCTCGCGAACACGGAGGCTGAGGTCCCGGCGCTGCGGCTGGCCGAGATACAGATCATCAACCGCATTGCCGTGCTGTTGGGGCGGTATCCGCAGGACCTGCAAATGGACCTGGCCGGCGAAGGGGCGATTCCCGAGGCCGTCGAGCCCGGCGGGCCCGGGTTGCCCGCGGACCTGTTGCGGCGTCGGCCGGATATCCGCCGGGCCGAGCGGGAGTTGGCGGCGCAGACCGCCCGTATCGGCGTGGCGACGGCGGACCTGTATCCGTCGTTCACGCTTAGCGGCGTATTCACCCTGCAGGCCGAGGACTTCGGCGACATCGGCAAGTGGAACAGCCGCGCCTACTCGTTCGGGCCTGGATTCCGCTGGTATATCCTGGGGGGCGACCGCGTGCGCAGCAACATCCGGCGCGAGACGGCCGCCGCCGAGCAGGCTCGTCTTCGCTACGAGCAGACGGTCCTGCTGTCGGTCGAGGAGGTGGAGAATGCCCTGGCCTCTCTGCTTCAGGACAGGCAACGTCTGGCATCGCTGCAGCGCTCAACGGATGAAAGCGAACGATCCGTCAGGCTGGTTCAAGAGCAATACACCAGCGGTCTGACGGATTTCCAGAATGTGCTGGACATGCAGCGGACGCTCTGGATGCAACAGGACCGTCTGGCGGCCGGCCGCGGCGAGATCATCCTGGACCTCATACGCTTGTACAAGGCCCTTGGCGGGGGATGGTCGATGGAGGGGTCCGAACCGAATGATCCGGCTGCCGGGGCCGATGCGTCCCAGCCGCAGCAACACCCAGTGGAAAGGCATAGCCGACCATGAAAGCCACACGTCTGCTCGTTACGGTTCTCGGTCTGATTGTTATTGCGGGCATCGGGTACGGCCTGTTCAGACTGTTTACCTTTGCGCCGGATTTCCAGATGCCCGAAGCACCACCGCCGACGGTCATCGTGGCCCGGCCGGTCATACAGGCCGTCGATGAGTCGTACGATTTCACGGGCACGACCGTGGCCGTCGAGCAGGTCGATATCCGCGCCCGTGTGCAGGGATTCCTCGAGAAGATACATTTCGTCGAAGGCTCGCGCGTCAAATGCGGCGACCCGCTGTTCGAGATCGAGCGCACTTCCTACCAGGCCATGCGGGACCAGGCGGAGGCCCAGCTCCGGTCGCGGCAGGCCGAAGTGGTGCGGACTCGACTGGACCTCGAACGCGTCGAGCAGGCGATCAAGACCAACGCCGTCAGCCAGCAGGAGGTGACGACGCGACGGGCCCAGCGGGACCAGGCCGAGGCCCAGGTGGTCGCCGCCGAAGCCGCGCTCAAGCAGGCCGACCTGGACCTCGGCTACACGCGGATCGTCGCGCCAATTGACGGACGCATCAGCCGTCGATACGTGGACGCCGGCAATCTCGTGGGCGCCGGCCAGCAGACGCTGCTGGCGACGGTCGTCAGGCTCCAGCCGGTGTATGTACATTTCTATGTCAGCGAAGGTTTTCTGATCGAGAAGCTTGGGGCGGGTTCTTTTGACGGCCGATCGACCCGGCCGTTCTTCGTTGCCCGTGAGAATGAGCCCGACTTCTCCCATAGAGGCGTCCTCAATTACATGGACAACCGCGTCGACGAAGGCACCGGAACCATCCTGCTCCGCGGCGAGTTGCCCAATGCCGACGAGGCCTTTCTGCCCGGGATGTTCTTTCGCGTGCGGGTGCCCGTCGGAACACAGGCCGATGCGATCTGCGTGTACGACCGCGCCCTTGGGACCGACATCGGCGGTAAGTTTCTGCTCCTCGTCGACGAGGACGGGGTGGTCCACCGCCGACCCGTTGAGACCGGACGCCCGGTTGGGCAGATGCGCGTCATCACATCGGGCCTGTCGCCGGATGAGAAGTACATCCTTAAGGGCATGCAGTTCGTGTTCCCCGGGGCCAAGGTCAACGCCGTGCTCGAAGGGCAAATACCCCCTGTGCCCGCTGACTCAAACGTCCCCCACACCGGACCCGCCCAGGAGTGACCCATGCTCAGCACGTTCTTCATAAAGCGTCCCATCTTCGCAACGGTGATCTCCCTCGTGGTGATTCTCGTTGGGGCCATCACCATTCCGCTGTTGCCTGTTGAGAAGACACCCGACATCACGCCGCCGACCGTGGTGGTCACCGCCCGCTATCCCGGCGCCAACGCCCAGGTCGTTGCCGATACCGTCGCCACGCTCCTGGAGGAGCAGATCAACGGCGTGGACGGGCTACTCTATATGTCGTCGAACTGTTCGGACGACGGCTCCATGGAGCTGACGGCGACGTTCGAGGTGGGCACCGATGTCGATATGGCCACGGTGCTGGTGCAGAACCGCGTCGCCATGGCCGAGCCGCTGCTGCCCGAGGAAGTCAAGCGATACGGCGTGATTACACAGAAGCAATCCACCAACATCACGCTTGTCGTATGTCTGCGCTCGCCGGACGGACGATTCGACGAGACCTACATGAGCAACTACGTGAATATCTACCTGCGCGACACCCTGTCCCGCGTGCCGGGCGTCGGCAGCATCACGGTCTTCGGCGCCAAGGATTTCAGCATGCGCATCTGGCTGGAGCCGGAACTGCTGAAGGCCCGCGGCCTGACCACAATGGATGTCATCGGCGCCGTCCGCGAGCAGAATGTCCAGGTCGCCGCCGGGCAGCTCGGCGCTCCGCCGAGCCCGGACGGTCAGCAGTTCCAGTATACGATCAGGACGCTTGGACGGCTCACCAGTCCGGATCAGTTCGGCGACATCGTCCTCAAGGCCGATACGGACGGTCGAATCCTTCGGCTGCGGGATGTGGCCCGCATTGAACTGGGTTCGGAGTTGTACAACTGGTTTGTAGCCTACAACGGCGTGCCGTCCGTGGCGATGGGCGTGTTCCAATTGCCGGGCGCCAATTCGCTGGAGGTCGCGGCCAACATCAAGAAGGCGATGAACGGCCTGGCGCGTGATTTTCCCGAGGGGCTCGAGTACGTCGTGGCGTTTGACCCCACGCTTTTCATCTCGGAGTCCATACGGGAAGTGCTCTTGACCCTGGGCTTTGCGGTCATGCTTGTGGTTTTGACCGTCTACATCTTTTTGCAGGATGTGCGGGCTACGCTGATCCCGGCGGTGACTATCCCGGTCTCGCTGATCGGCACGTTTGCGGTGCTGATGCTGTTCGGCATGTCCATCAACACGCTCACGCTTTTTGGGGTGGTCCTCTCCATTGGGATTGTCGTCGACGACGCCATTGTCGTCGTCGAGAATACACAACGGATCATTGATGAAGAGCGACTGCCCCGCAGACAGGCCGCCATCAAGGCCATGCACCAGATTACCGGCCCCGTGATCGCCACGACGCTGGTGCTTCTGGCGGTATTTGTGCCCACGGGATTCATCGGCGGCGTCTCCGGACGGCTTTACGCCCAGTTCGCCATGACCATATCCACGGCCACCGTGTTCTCGACGATCAACGCCCTGACTCTCAGTCCGGCCTTGTGCGGGCTGCTGTTGCGGCCGTCGCCTTTGCGCCACCGAGGCCCCTTCCGATGGTTCAATGTTGTCCTGCGGGGGGCCACCGGTGGATACATGGCTGTTGTCGAGCGGATCACACGCCGGACATTCATTGCCATGGCCCTGTACGCCGTACTGGTCTTTGGGATGTATCTGGGTTTCATGGCGTTGCCCGGTGGATTCCTGCCGAACGAGGACGAAGGGTTCTTCTTTGTCAATGTCGAACTGCCGCCCGGCGCCGGCCTGCAACGGACGCGGGAAGTCACGGATCGGGTCAGCCGGATACTCGAACAGACACGCGGCGTCCGCGAGTACGTCTGTATCGGCGGATTCTCCCTGCTGAACAGCGTCATCGCGCCCAACAGCGCGGCGTATTTCGTTATGCTGGATTCCTGGGACCGGCGAAACAGCCCGGCTTTGTCTATCGAGTCGATATCGCAGCGGGTGCAGATGCAACTGTTCGCCATTCAGGATGCAATGTGCTTTGCTTTTGCGCCGCCGGCCATTATGGGGCTGGGCATGGTAGGGGGGTTCGAAGTCAAAGTCCAGGACCGCGGCGGGGCCGGGCTTGAGGAACTGCAACGAGTCGGTGACGGCATCGCATTCGCCTCCCAATCCAGCAAGGCGATCACCCGGGTCAATAGTTCGTTCCGCGCGAATGTCCCGCAAGTATACATCGACATCGACCGGACAAAGGCCAAGCGGCTCGGCGTCCCTCTTGATACCCTGTTCAACACGCTTCAGTCGAATCTGGGCGTCTCCTATGTCAACGACCTGAATCTCTTCGGACGGACCTACAAGGTCCTGACGCAGGCCCGGGCGGACGCGAGGGCCCGCATCGAGGACATTCTTCGACTCGAGGTCCGCAACGTCCAGGGCCGGATGGTCCCGGTCCGCACCTTCGCCGAGGTCCGCGATATCGTCGGGCCGCAGAACATCTTTCACTATAACCGTTATCCTTGCACGACAATTACGGGTATGGCGAACTTCGGGGTCAGTTCCGGACAGGCCATGCGGGAGATAGAGCGATTGCTCGGGGAGAACCTGCCTTCGACCATGGGTTACGAATGGTCGGGGATGAGCTACCAGGAAATCCAGGCGGGCAACAAGACCCTGATTATATTCACGCTGGCCTCGATCTTCGTGCTGCTCTTTCTGGCCGCTCAGTATGAGAGCTGGTTCATTCCCATCAGCATCGTCATGTCCGTGCCGCTGGCGTTGTTCGGGGCCGTCCTGGCGACGTTCCTGCGCATGATGGACAACAACATCTATACGCAGATCGGCCTGGTTCTGCTGATTGGTCAGGCCAGCAAGACGGCGATCCTCCTGGTTGAATTCGCCAAGGTGCATCACGAACAGGGCCATTCGGCAGTCGAGTCGGCGATTGCGGCGGCCCGCCTGCGGTTTCGCCCGATTCTTATGACGGCGTTGTCGTTTGTGTTCGGTGTGATGCCCCTGGTCATCGCCTCCGGCGCCGGGGCCGTGGGACGGCGGGCCCTGGGGACGGCTGTTTTTGGAGGGATGCTCGTGGCCACGGTGCTGGGCGTATTCCTCATTCCCGTATGCTATGTCGTCATCCAGAGGTTCAAGGACTGGATATGGCCCGCTGAACCGGCTGAACAGAAGGCCGTCTTGTGATGGCCCAACGGGCCAGACGTGTGCATCACGCCATGGCGCGGCTTTCCTCGAGGATCTGCTGCATCAGGGCGGCCATCTCCTGGCGGCCGACGGGTTTCTGCATGAAGGCTCTTATTCCCAGGCTCTCGACCTCCTGACGGTTGACGTTCTGCGGAAACCCCGAGCACAGGATAATGGGGATATCCGGCCGGATGGAGAACATCTCACGCGCCAACTGCACGCCGGTCATGTTCGGCATGACCTGATCGGTGATGACAAGATCGAACGCCTCAGGCTCCTCGGCGAACGCCTCCAGGGCATCGATGCTGCTGGTCTTGCCCACGACGACCCAGCCGAGCTTCTCCAGGGTCCGCCCCAGCACGTCAACCACCATTGCCTCGTCGTCCACCAGAAGGACCACGTTGGACCTCTCCCCGGCCGGTTGCGACGGCGGCGTCTCTTCCGCCGCCTCCGCCAGCCGCGGCAGATAGATGTCAAATGTCGTGCCTTCGCCGGGTCGGCTGGTCACGCCGATAGCGCCGCCGTGACTCTTGACGATCCCATGCACCACCGACAGACCCAGACCGGTGCCCTTGCTGACCTCCTTCGTCGTGAAGAATGGCACAAAGATCCGCTCCAGAACGTCCTGGTCCATGCCGCAGCCCGTATCCCGCACGCTGAGCCTCACATACGGCCCCGCGCTCAGGCAGTCATCGCGGACCCGCATTTCCGTCTCCAGGTCCATTTCTACAAGGGTCACCTCGAGCGATCCGCCGTGGTCGCTCATGGCGTGCGAGGCGTTCGTACACAAGTTGACCAGCACCTGATGAATCTGCGTCGAATCGGCCATGACGCGGCTCGACTCCGCCTGAATTTTGCGACATATCTTGATGGTCGCCGGCAGCGAGGAACGGAGCATCCCAAGGACTTCCTTCACAATCGAGCTGATCCGCACCGGCTCCTTCTCCTGCTCGGCCTGGCCCTTGCGGCTGAACGCGAGGATCTGCTTGACCAGTTTCGTCGCCCGCACCGTACACGCCTGCATCTGCTCGATATTGTCTCTCAGCGGGTTGTCGGACGTCATGTCATCCAGCGTCAGCTCGATGTACCCCTGCATGGCCGCCAGGATGTTGTTGAAATCGTGCGCGATGCCGCCGGCCAGCGTTCCGATGGCCTCCATCTTCT
>DDXG01000225.1 GCA_002347125.1 Phycisphaerales bacterium UBA2266 | reverse complement strand
GAAGGATACCCACTAACCAAGACCTTTGCTTTGCACCGTCGCAACACGTTACTGAGTTCAAGATGCTCGGCCTCGGACATTTCCACTCCGTAGACATCCCGGCTGCTTGGAGCACGCGTAGCATGCACGTATGGGGGATCACAATAGATGAGGGCCTCCGGGTCATCGAATCTCCTGATTGCCTGAATAGCGGGTTGATGCAGTATCTGCACACGTCTTAGCCGCTCGATGATTGCTGGCAGTTGCTCAATGGCGGTGCACCACCCATGCACGTCCCCTGCCATTCCGCCTCTTGCTCTCTTCGTCGTGTAACTCCAGTTCTTGCCACGCCCACCGAACGATTGCCTCCATCGGATGAAATCGCGCACTGCCTTCTCAAAATCTGTTGCATCATCAGGATATGTTTCTGCATCATCGAACTCGCACTGACTGTATGGAACAAGTCGGAGCCGCTCCACGAATGCCATTCCTTGTTGCTGCAATACCCGAAACAAGCGCGTCACTTTCAGGTCTAGATCATTGTAAGCCTCTACATCGACCGGCGCCTTGTTCAGGAGTACCGAGGCAGCTCCTCCAAATGGCTCCAGATATATCCTGTGAGCAGGGAACATATCCACTATACGCGTGGCCAGATAATGCTTGCCGCCGTGCCATTTTACAGGAGGCCGGAGTGTCATGAGAGGATGTCCATTCCGTGTCAATCACTTTCCGCCGCCGAGAGGCTGCGCTTCATGCAGCCTTTCGCGGAAAGTTGAGAACAGGCATCCACTGCCTGAGCAACAAAGCCTCAATCGCCTGGCGTATGCCGCGTCCAACATCGGGAAGTGATGCCACTTGGATTTGAAGCGGTTTGTTATCGACGTCCCAGAGCCATTCCGGTAACCCTCGCGCATTACTCACTTGCAGATGTTTTTCCAGCCGATGGCGAAGATTGTCTGTCTGGCCCAAGAACACCGATTCGTCCGTACTTGCAAACAGGTATATACCACCAACTTCAGGAACTCTCTGGAGCTGCAGCGAACTCACTTTTCCAAGTGGTGTGAACTCCGGCACTAGATCGTCACGATCAGCTATCTTGCCCAGTCGTCCTGCTTTGCGAAGCCCCAGAGCGGCCCACCGATACTCAACCGGCCTGTAACCCGGCGCCAACCGCATGGCGTACTGGTCAAACTCGGCGGCCAAATCTGGGTCACAGATCACTTTGTCGAGCGATGCGGCCTGAGTTTGCTGTAAGAAGCGAACGGCAAGCTCACTGGCGTACTCGAACTCATCAGCGATCTTTCCCAAAGAGAATCTCTTTGTCTTCATCAATTCTGTTACATAAGAGAGTTCCCCAGTCTTTCGTGCATTCAGTAGCCACCAGTTTAGATCAAAATCAGTCCCTGCCAAACCAAGTTCTCTGCATCTCCGCAGGAACTTCTTATCAAGTGATGGGTCAACCACAACCTTATCTGCTGAATATCCATCCCGTGTCTCTACAAATGCTTGAATGATCTTGCTCACGCCTGAACGAGTCGCATTTTCCAACTGAACTGCCAGTTTGGCTAACACAAGCTGGTTCAGGCTTATTCCTTCACTCTGGGCTTCACTTTCAAGTGCCGTATGCAGCGACCGTGGCAATCGAACAACAAACCGTCCGCTTTTCTTAGGGTTAGCGCCAGTAACGACTCCCGTTTCCCGCATCTTTGCTTCAACAAGACCGTGCAATTCCCCGTAGACTTTGGTCTTCCGGAACGTGGCTCTCTCTCCGGGCGTCGCAAATGTCTTGGCAACAAGCCCGTCCATAGGGTCAAACAGGGCATTGGAGAGGTCCGCCCAAGTCTCGGCAAACCCTGCCAACTTCTTCGCTTCTTCTGTAATCGCCTTGAGTTTGCTCATAACGTACCTTCACCTTCGTCGTCTGGCTTAATGAACTCTACCTTCGAATTCGTAGCCTCAAAGTAGATGCTTTCCTGCTTCAGCCTCCCTGCAAACACCTTCACCATTTCTCGAAGAATACCTTCGTTCTTCTCGTCCAACGCAACCCAAACCTGCAAACACACATCGTCCGCAAGGCTGCCGTCAGCCATGCGATACGTACCTTCTACCGGCGGCCCCATTGCGTGTCCGTCGAAAGTCTCGTCAATCTCACGCTTGATGCCATTTATCACGTCTTCCGGCACCTCTGTGCCATCGTTGTAGCACGTAGGCAGCAGTATTATGTACTTTTTCATATCACTGTCTTATATGATACTGTATATAGTATCGTCCATCAACATGTTTTCTGAAAAAAAAACTGGCCGTCGTGTCCATTGTGGTCTGGTGTCCGAGTTGTTGACTCAGATTGCCCTTGGGGGAAGGTCTTCATTATCGGTCCTGACGTCGTCATTCCACAGTACTGCCGCAGGCTACTACCCGGCATGCCCAAAAATGCTGCTCCGCGGTGGTTGATCCGAATCCTATCTCCATACCCCCTGGTCATCCACCGAAAAAAATGATTAAGGATCTCCCGCCGTCTTTGCCCTTCCGGTCCATGGTCCACACCCATGGTGATTTATCCCACGCCACTTTCCCCTTTCTCGTTTCTCGGTGCCCTCTGTGGCCCCCAAAGCCACTCGCGGCCACAGGCCGCGTCCCATCGAACATCGAGTATCCAGTATCGACCGTCGTCCACCGGCCGGGGCCGCTTCTTGAGCTGAAAACGGCGATTTGCCTCTTGGCAGTGCCGCAAGGCGGGCCTTCGAGTATCGTGCCTCTGCGATCCCGGCGTTGTCCGGGGTGAACCAAATCCGTGGCGACCGGAGTGAATCCGTGGTTGGTCGTTCGTAGTGCGTGGTGGGTCGGTTGAGTTGCCTTTGGCGGTGGGTTCTTTGGCGCGGGCGGGACGCCCCGCGGGACGCAAGGGCAAGATGCCCTCGCCACGGCGGGTGCGGGATGACGGGGATTGCCCAGATTGACATTGGGTTTGTTTTGGCGAAACCGGGGGCAGGGAGCAGGGAGCGGGATGAAATGGGAGAGATTCTTCGCTTCGTTCAGAATGACATACGCCGTCTTGAGGTAATTCCTCAATGCTGGATCCCGCATCGGGGTGCGGGATGACATGTACGGGGCCATGGGGATTCTGGTGAGAGCCGGTGATGTTGATTGCCTATTTTGCCTAGATTGCGCAAGTTTGGGTTTGTTTTGCGCATTTGGTGGTGGGTAGCGCCGGAGATGGCGGAGCTTGGGGAAATGGGTAGGTTGTCGCTGGTGAGTACGCATTGCCTAAGTTGAAATTGGCTTTGTTTTGCAGAAACGTATTGCATGGCCGCTTTCGGCGGTGAGTCCTTGATGCCGGGTCCCGCATCGGGGGGCGGGATGACATGGGAGAGGTTCCTCGCTTTGTTCAGAATGACACACGGCGTTTTGAGGTAGTGCCTTGATGCCGGGTCCCGCATCGGGGGGGGCCGGGATGACATGGGGGGCCTCTGTGCTCTGGGGCGGTATTATACTCGATGGGGGGCGGATGTGCAAGGATTTCCCGGCGGAGGGCATAGGCGCATAAGGGCACGAGGCACACGCCACGAGGCATTGACCACCGGCTGCCAATGGACTGCTTGGGGCGGCGGTCCGCGCGCCTCATGCGCCTGCGGCCGGGTGGGTGGAAAAGCCTTGACGGTAATCCATGAGGGTCCCTATTATGCTGGCTTCGTCAGGGCGGCCGGGCAGGCTGTTGGGCAGGCGGCCGGGTCGCCCGGTCAGCAAGCACCGGTTTGGTCAGTTGTGGTTTATGGCTAAGATCACCTTGGCTGATGGCTGCCGCAAAGTAGGAGAACCTATGCCAGAAGAATTCGATCATAAGAATTCCCATTCCATCGTACCGCCCCGCGCGGTATGGCCGTTCATTCTGCTGTCGAGCTGCTTCCTGTGGTGGGCCATCGCCAACAATCTGACCGATCCGCTGGTGAAGGTGTTCAAAGAGATCTACGTCATGAGCACCTTCGAGGCGTCGACCATCCAGTTCGCCTTCTACTTCGGCTATTTTTGCATGGCGCTGCCGGGCGCCATGATCGCCCGGAAATTCACGTACAAGACCGGGGTGCTCGTGGGGCTCGGCCTTTACGCGGTGGGCTGTTTCATGCTGCTGCCGGCCAGTCTGATCGGCAAGTTCATCATGTTCTGCATATCCTACTACGTGCTGGCGTGCGGGCTGGGTGTGCTGGAGACCAACGCCAATCCTTATGTCCTAGCCCTGGGCTCGGCCGAATCGGCGACGCGACGCCTGAATTTCGCACAGTCGTTCAATCCCATCGGGTCGGTGATTGGGATCGTCCTCTGCCAGGTGCTCATCATGGCGCGCCTGCCCCAGGATGAGAACCAGTTGCTGTCCATCCCCCCGGAGCGGGCCTCCGAGGCCCTGAGCACCGTCATCTTTCCCTACCTGGCCGTGGGTGTTGTGCTGGCGCTGGTCTGGGTGTTGATCCTTATCACGAGAATGCCCAAGGCCTCCGACGAGGACAATCAGGTCCATTTCTTCAGTACGGCCAAGCGGCTGCTGAGAAACGGCAACTACACGTTCTCGGTATTCGCCCAGTTCTGTTACGTGGGGACTCAGATTTCCGTCTGGACGTACACTAACTTCTATATTCCCGACCAGATCGGCGTATCTCAGGCCACCGCGCTGAAGTACCACACGGCCGCCTTGGTGTTCTTCGGCTGCGCCCGCTGGATATTTACCGGTTTGATGCGGTTCTTCAGGGCCTCCACCCTGCTCATGGCCGCCGCGATTCTGGCCATCGCCGCCACCCTGACGGTCATCTTCGTCGGAGGCATGGTCGGCGTCATTGCGCTGGTGTCCATCTCCAGTTTCATGTCGCTGATGTTCCCGACCATTTTTGGCCTGGGCTGCACCGACCTGGGCCAGGACACCAAGCTGGCCTCATCGGGCCAGATCATGGCGATTGTCGGCGGCGCCATCATCACCCCAATCCAGGGCGCCATGGTCGACCGCTGGGGCGTCAGTCTTTCGTATCTGCTGCCGATGGCCTGCTTCGTGGTGATCGGGCTCTACGCCCTGGTCGGCCGCCGACATGAGAAGGACCTGCTGACATCATCGGCCAAGCCCCTGGTAACGTGAGAACGCGGCCGGCTTGAAAGACAACGATGGGAAGTCGGGCCATAGGCGTCGCGGGGTCCTGAGGCAGGCGGCCGTCTGCTTCCCATCTTCGTTTTTGTGGAGAAAATGGTCGCACGATGGTTGACCGGGTGATTGGGAGGGCTTAGTATAAGGCCCCGTAGGAATTTGGCCGTTGCATCTGCATCGCAACGCGGATTCCCTGTAAGAGTCCTCCATGCAAAGCCGAATCGGAACCGTTGTGCTGGCTTAGACTGTGAGAATTGTTGCTGTTATACCGGCTCGATACGCATCCACCCGATTCCCCGCCAAAGTTCTCGCCGCCGACACCGGCAAGTTCCTCATTCAGCACACCTATGAGCAGGCCCGCCGCGCCACGTTGCCGGGGCAGGTCATCATCGCCGCCGATGACCGGCGTATCGCCGAGGCCGCCCGGACCTTCGGCGCCGCCTGCGTCCTGACCCGTCAGGACCACCCCAGCGGCACCGACCGTATCGCCGAGGCGGTGGCGAACCTCGACGTGGATATCGTGGTCAACCTTCAGGCCGATGAGCCGGAGATCGACCCGGCCAACATCGACCGCGTGGCCCGGTTGCTGGTCGATGACCCCGACGCTCGGATGGGTACGCTGGCGGCCCGGTTCACGAGCGGCGAGCAGGTGAGCGACCCCAATATCGTCAAGGTCATCTGCGACCATCGCGGCCGGGCGATCTACTTCTCCCGCAGCGTCATCCCGTATCACCGTGATTCCGCGGGTGTGGGGCCGTTGAATCTCTACCGCCGCCACCTGGGCATCTATTCGTATCGCAAGGACTTCCTGATGGAGATTACGAAGACGCCCCCGACCGCGCTGGAGTTGTCCGAGAGACTCGAACAATTGCGGGCCCTCCAGAGCGGCCATGCCATCAAGATCGCCACGGTCGAGCACACCTGCGACGGCATCGACACCCCGCAGCAATACGCCGCTTTTGTGAAACGATACAAAGCACAGGCTGAGGGCATCCAGAGATGATTGTCTCAAGACTGCGACTGAAGAACTGGAAGAACTTCCGCTCCGTTGATGTACAGCTGAGGAATCGGATGTTCCTCGTGGGGCCGAACGCCTGTGGTAAGTCGAACTTCCTCGATGTGTTTCGCTTCCTGCGGGATATTGTCAAGAACGGAGGCGGGCTGCAGCAGGCGACTGAGGATCGAGGAGGACTGTCGAAGATACGTTGTCTGGCCGCGAGGCAGGAGCCTGATGTCGAGATCCAGGTGCATCTGGCCGATGCGACCGGCGACGCGCCAAGCTGGCGATACCACATCGGTATCAGACAGGAGACGGGCGTTCGGCGGGCGCCCAGCCTGACATACGAGAGGATATGGAAAGGGCAAGAGTTGGTGTGTGAACGGCCGGATAAGCATGACAAGCAAGATGAATTACGTCTGACCCAGACGCACCTCGAACAGATAAGCGCCAATCAGGAATTCCGCGAGATTGCACAGTTCTTTGATTCCGTTCTCTATCTGCATCTGGTTCCGCAACTTGTACGCAACCCTCGCGCTTTTACGGGCCCAGGCATTGCGGGCGACCCATTTGGACGGGATTTCCTGGAAAGGGTCGTTCGGACGCCGGAAAGAACGAAGAAAGCGAGGCTCGGGAAGATCGAAAGAGCGCTTACTAAAGCCGTGCCGCAACTCAAGCAGCTTACCGATATGAAGGATGAGGTCGGTCTGCCTCATCTGGAGGCTAAGTATGAACACTGGAGACCACAGGGCGCCAAGCAGCGGGAAGACCAGTTCTCCGATGGTACGCTCAGATTGATCGCACTGCTCTGGTCCCTGCTTGAAAACGACACATTGCTCTTGCTGGAAGAGCCGGAGTTGTCGCTGAATACGGCCATAGTGAAGGCGCTGCCCGCGGTCATTTATCGCATCCAGAAAGAACTGAAGAAGAAGACCCGCCAGGTGATCGTCAGCACACATAGCGCCGACCTGCTTTCCGACGAGGGTATCGGGGGCGAGCAGGTGCTCTTGATGAAGCCGACACATGAAGGTACTGAGGTTAAAGTTGCTTCGGCAATCCGGGAGGTTCGAGACCTTCTGGAAGAAGGGTTCTCCGTAGGCGAGGCTGTTATTTCACGAACCGCGCCAAAGACATCTGAACAATGCCGGTTCTGGGATGAATGAGATAGCCGTTAATCTTGTATATGAAGACCCATTGAGCGGAGCGGTTCTGTACAGGCTGTTACGCCACTCGCACAAGAAGTATGCCCCTGGTATTGCTCACAGCAGCGGCGGCATCGTCTGGATCAGGAGTCGAATCCAGAACTTTAACCGCGCAGCCAGAGGCATGCCTTACCTGGTGTTGACCGATCTGGATGTAACCGAATGCGCCCCAAGACTGCTGCAGGAATGGTTGCCTCACGGAAGGCACCGCAACCTCCTGTTGCGGGTGGCGGTGCGGGAGGTGGAGGCATGGTTGCTCGGTTGCCGGGAGGCATTGGCCAAGTTCCTCAGTGTGGATCCCAATCTCATACCGTTCGACGTCGACGATATCCCTGACCCGAAGGCTTTCCTAGTCAATCTGGCGAGGCGGTCACGGAAAAAGAGCGTGCGTCAGGACATCGTTCCCGAGACGGGCAGCACTGCGAGAGTGGGCCCCGACTATAACGGGCGGCTCAGCCAGTTCGTCAGTGAAATGTGGGACCCGGTGGCAGCGGGCTTGGCGTCACCGAGTCTTTCAAGGACCATTCGGGCCCTCGATGCTTTTGAGCCGGTTATCGAAGAAGAGTAGTTGATTTCAGTACCCTGTAATAAAAGGAAATGAGGCTCAGATGACGAAGGATCAGGATCTGCTTGCATCGGTCAGCAACGTTTCGACGGACAGCGAGTTCTTCTCGCCGATACCGCCGGGCTACAAGAAGGGCAGGACGCGATACGTCTTCGTGATGGGGACCGTCATGAGCGGGCTGGGCAAGGGCATCTTCTCGTCGTGTCTGGCCAAGCTCATGCAGGACAAGGGCCTCAAGGTCGCCCCCATCAAGCTGGAGGGGTATCTGAACGTCGATTCGGGGACGCTCAATCCCTTCCGCCACGGCGAGGTCTTCGTCCTCGATGACGGCATGGAGTGCGACATGGACCTGGGCACCTACGAACGGCTGCTGGACCAGGACCTGAGCCGGGCGAATTTCGCCACCAGCGGGCAAATCTTCAGCGCCATCCTGCACAAGGAGCGCCACGGCGACTACCTCGGCCGCGACGTGCAGATGATCCCGCACGTCACCGGCGAGGTCAAGCTCAAGCTGCGCACCCTCGCCGCGCAGTCGCAGGCGGACGTGGTCTTCGTCGAGATCGGCGGCACCGTCGGCGACCTGGAGAACGCCTACTACATCGAGGCCATGCGGGAGCTGGCCTACGAGGAAGGCCCGAACAGTTGCTGCTTCGTGGCCCTGACGTACATCCTGGAGCCCAGGACCCTCGGCGAACAGAAATCCAAGGCCGCCCAGCTCGGCATCAAGCAGTTGATGCAGCTCGGCATTCAGCCGGACATCATCGCCTGCCGGGCCGCCAGTCCGGCGACGAAGACGGTCCGCCAGAAGATCAGCATCTACTCGAATGTGCCGTTTGACCGCGTCGTCAGCGTGCCGGACTCGACCAGCATCTACAAGATCCCCGCCATGCTGCGGGAGGTCGGGCTGGACTTCGAGGTGGCGCGCCTGCTGAAGATCGAGGACCGCATCAACCTCCGCCACGAGCGCGTCGCCTGGGCGAAGTGGTGCGACTTCACGGACCGCATCGGGGCCGCCCGGCGCAAGGTCACCATCGCCATGACGGGCAAGTATACGAGCGTCCGCGACAGCTACGCCTCGATCATCAACGCCCTGGAACACGCGGGTCTGGCCCTGGGAACGGACGTGGACATCAAGTGGATCGACACCACCGACATTACCGGCGCCGACGCCGGCGAGCACCTTGAGGAGGTCGACGGCGTCATCGTGCCCGGCGGCTTCGGAACGCGAGGCGCCGAAGGCAAGATCGCGTGCATCCGCCATGCCCGGGAGCACCACCTGCCGTATCTGGGCATCTGTTTCGGCTTCCAGATGGCCGTCATTGAGTTCGCCCGCGACGTCTGCGGCCTCCAGGGCGCCAACAGTACGGAAATCGACCCCCAGTGCGCCGAACCGGTGATCGACGTCCTGCCGGAGCAGAAGGAACTCGAAGGCCTCGGCGGCAACATGCGCCTCGGCGGGCGCGATATCACCATCAAGCGGGGCACGCAGGCGTATCACCTGTTTGGCGACAGCGAGATGGTCCGGATGCGGTTTCGCCACCGCTATGAGGTCGATCCGCGGTACATCGAGAAGCTCGAATCGCAGGGCATGGTGTTCTCAGGCAAGTCGCCGGACTTCCCCATCATGCAGATTCTGGAGCTGCCCGAGCATCCCTACTTCATGGGCACGCAGGCGCACCCGTGTCTGACCTCCAGGCCCCTGCGTCCTCAGCCGATGTTTCTGGGGCTCGTGGCGGCGGCCATGCAGCGGCGGTATCCCGAAGAAGACCTGCCGGACTCCATCCAGGCCACGCGCAAGGTCCAAAAGGCCTTCGCCTGAAGGCGTTCGCCGGGGGGGCAGTCGATCCCGCCGGGGTTCAGCAAAGACGCACTGCCCTGAGCAACCATCATCAGGCCACAAGGAGATCGTTATGTGCGCAAGAGAGTACCAGGATGGGGCTTGGGCCAGGACAATGGTATGGCTCGCCGCGGCCGTCGGGCTTCTGGCGTCGGCCGGCTGTCTGGAATCGGTGACCCGCAAGCCCACGCCCGTTGAGAAGATCAACGACGTCCAGCAGGTCGTACAGGTGCCGGGAATGCTGGACATCCGGGCCTGGGGCGATGAATTCAGCGAGTCGTTTCAGGCCGATATGGTCGAGTCGATGCGCCAGCAGTGGGCGGCGAATCCCGAACGCGGGCCGGCCAACCCCGGCGATTACCACGTGCTGGCCATCTCGGGCGGGGGCGCCAACGGGGCGTTCGGGGCCGGCTTCCTCTGCGGATGGACGAAGGCCGGGACCCGCCCCGAATTCAAGCTGGTCACGGGTGTCAGTACGGGGGCCCTCATTGCCCCGGCGGCTTTCCTGGGGCCGGATTACGACGAACGCATCAGGCAGATCTATACGGAGACGACAACAAAGGACATCGTGACTTTCCGTTCCGTCTTCTCATGGCTGTGGGGCGATTCGCTGGCCGACACCAAGCCCCTGCAGAATCTCATCGAGGCCAACCTGGATGAGGAGGTCTTCGCCGCCATCGCCGCCGAGCATCGCAGGGGCCGGCGGCTCTACATCGGCACGACGAACCTGGACGCGGGCCGGTTCGTCATCTGGAATATGGGGGCCATCGCCGACTCGGGACGACCCGGCGCCCTTGGACTGTTCCGGCATGTGATGCTGGCGTCGGCGTCGATTCCGGTGGCTTTTCCGCCGGTGTATTTCGAGGTCCAGACCGGCGGCAAGGTCTATGATGAGATGCACGTCGACGGCGGCACGGTCGCCCAGGTCTTCTTCTACGAATACACGCTCGATCCCAGCGACATCATGCGGCGAGCGGGCGTCGCGCCGCAGAATCAGCCCCCCATCAACCTGCACCTGCTCTACAACGGCAAACTGGGCCCAACGCCCGTGCAGATGCGTCGGCAGATCCCGAAGATCGTCGCCCGCTCCCTCGAGACGCTCATGCGGGCCAGGGCCGTCGGAGACCTGCATCGCATCTACCTGGAAACCAAGAAGAGCGGCGCGCATTTCCGCTACATCGACATCCCCGCCGGCTACACGCCGCAGGGCGACGAGGTGTTCGACCCGAAAGAGATGAAGCGGCTCTTCCAGGTGGGCTACGACATGGCCATGGGGACGCCGCCGTGGCGCACATTGCCACCGGGCTTCACCGAAGGCCCGCTGCCGTAAGGTCGTCCCACGAGACTCCAAGCTGTCCCACGACCCAGCATGACAAGCCGGATTCCGGTCTTGAGACAGCAGGGCGACGATCTTGAGACAGTCCGTTACTGCAACGGCGGCAGCGGGGGTTGGTTCGGCTCCTGGGCGGGCGGCTGCTCACCCTTAAGAGCGGCCAGTTCCGCCTTGAGGGTCTGATTCTCGGCCTTGAGCTGCTCGTTCTGCATCATGACGGCGGCCATCACCGTGCTGACCTCCTCGGCGACTCCCTTTTCGGCCTTGGCCTTCCACTGGTCGCGGTCGGCCTGACAGGCCTCCAATTCCTCTTGTCTGGCATCGAGGGTCGTGGCGTGGTCGGCCTTGAGCAGTTCAACTTCCGCCTCCAGATCGGCGATTCGGCCCTGGAGGTCGCGGTTTTCCGCGGCGATCAGCCGGTGCTTCCTGACGTTGCCGATATCCGGATCGGAGGCCTGCTCCTCCTGGCAACCGCAGGCGAAAAACCCCATCAGACAAACGGCGACGCAGACCACCACGCAGGCATACGCTTTCATGTCAAATCCTTTCGAACGTGCTGTTGGCGAACCGCACCATCCTCCGAAACCCACTATAACGCCCCCGCCACCGGCCGTCAAGCGGCACAACGGGCGATTGTCGCAGATCGCCGCCATCCTCGTCGACCCGGTCTGGGGCCGTTCGCGTTTACTCAAACAAGACGGCCAGTTCGTTGCGTTTCTGCGGGTTGATGGCGTCCGGCGCGGTCCAGACCGCCAATTCCAGGCTCCTGCGGCATGCGCACGTCTCGCAAACCAGAGGCGGGTTGCCGGCCGCGGTCTGCGGGGCCCCTTCACAGCCAAGAACCGCCTGAATCAGTTGAAGGCAGTTGTCCGTCGCCCGCTTGAGATTTCCCAGGATCTCCTCGAGCAGTCGCTGTTTCCCGCCCTCGGTGTGCGGACGCCAGCAGTCATAGTCGCTGACCAGGGCCACCAGGCCGTAGCACATCTGGGCCTCGCGGGCCAGCTTCGCCTCCGGCATGGCCGTCATCCCGATCAGGTCGCCGCCCCAGGCCCGATGCATCAGCGACTCGGCCCGGCTGGAGAACTGGGGCCCTTCCATGCAGACATACGTGCCCCCGTCGTGGGCCCGCAGCCCACACGAGGCGGCCGCCTCCGAGAGGATACCCCGCAGGCGCCGGCACGTGGGATCGGCGAATTCGCAGTGCGCCACGGCACAATCGTCGAAGAATGTGCCCCGACGCCGGAACGTCTTGTCAATGAACTGATCGACCAGGACCAGGTCGCCGGGGGCGATATCCTCGCTCAGCGAGCCAACCGCCCCGCCGGCGATAAGCGTCCTGGCGCCGAGCTTCTTGAGGGCGAAGACGTTCGCCGCGTAGGGGACCGTGCTTGGGTTGTGGATATGCCCTGCGCCGTGGCGGTTGATGAAGGCGACGCGGCGACGGCCGATGCGTCCCAGCATCACCGGGCCGCTGGGAGCCCCGAAAGGCGTTCGCACATCCTCATACTGCGCATCGTCCATAGCGCCGGCCAGTGCGTCGCCAAGCCCCGTGCCGCCAACCAAAGCCACCAGTTCATCCGACATAGCAATACCTCCAGACTGTGTGCGGCCCCATGATACCGGCGTCTGACCTCCGCGTCAATCTCCCGTGGCGAACCGGACAATGTGCAAGGCGCGCCTTGTCGACCCTTGACATATTCTCGCGGGCCGCTATAGTGCGGCCATTGAAGGGAATCTGCGCATGTGCTGGACCATTCGATATGAGGACACCGAAGGAATCATCCGCCTCGCGATCCGGGGGGATGTCACGATGGACCTCGTGCGGCGGATACTGCCTGAATTCATGGCTCTCTCGCGGCGGCACGACTGTCGGAAAGCGCTTGTGGACTACACGCAGGCGGTTTCGAAGATAACACTGGTGGATATCTTCGAGGTGCCCGGCCTGCTTCGACGGTCCGACTACGACACCCGGATGCGCGCGGCGGTGGTCTACGGTCCGGCTTCCTTCCCGCCTGCGAATCTGCCGTTCTGGAAGACCGTCTCCCACAACAAGGGCATCTTCGGCATCCACTTCTTCACCGAGCGACAAGAGGCCCTCCAATGGCTCGGCGAACAGCGACTTGACGGCGGGAAATTGCCTTGACCCCCGATCTCCTCGGCGTTATAAAACATGGTATTCAATCACTGTGGATAACAGGAGCCTCTCATGGATATTATCGTGACGGTCAAGTCAATCAAGGGGGTCTGCCCGACGTATCGCGTGGGGGACTCCTTCACGCTCAAGGCCGGATACCAGCTCGTCAGTGATATTCCCGTCTGCATGCACGGCCTCTCGGCCCTGATGCCGTATTACAACGCCCTGTCGGTTTCCGAGCCCGCGCGGTGGGGCATCGAGGGCAAGCAGGACAAGACCAAGGCCTACATCCAATGCCCGGACCCCGCGGACGTCACCGGCGGCGGGACCGTCGTTTTTGAGGTCTCCGCCGTCAAGACGACCTCACCGGCGACGCCCTGTGGATAGGCGCCCGACGGCGTCCGGCCTTCTTGCCGAGAGCTTCGGCGGCAACCGTCGTCGGCTCTCTGTCGAACCGACGACGGTTGTCCCCGAATCAACGCCGTATAAACAGCGGCGATGCACTGTTATTGGTACACGAGCCGCCAGAAGCCACGAATGTTGTTGCCGCGGAGGTCGGCGCTGACAGGCCCTTTGCCCCAGAAGTAGTCGTTGTAGCCCCCCAGAACGTTTCCGGGGCCCACCACTCCCATGACCACGGCCTGGACGGAGGCGGGTTGCTCCTCCTTCTTCGCAAGGAACCACGCGGAGCGCACGGGCATGGGCGGCAGCGTGACGATTCCGATCTTGCGTCCGAGCATGTAATCGGCATAGCGCGGACCGAAGTTCGCCCAGTCATAGGCATTTGTCTGGAAACCTGTCAGCAGATGCAGCCCGTCGAACGCCGGGCCCCACCGGGTATACCATTTCTTGCCGTCATAGGTGTCCATGAGAACCTGACATGACAGAAGCGACAGCCACTCAAGATCGTAGTTGCCCCAGGCTCCGGCGGCATCGGTGTAGGTCAGGTAGCCGTCGTCCATGTTGCTTTCGAACGTAAAACCTCCCCCGTAGCCGTGGCCGCAATAGAAGACGATGTCGGCGTTGTCCACCCAGGTGGTGTCCGTTCCCGCCGGGGGCTGTTTGAAGTCCCGTTCCCAGGCCGATGCGCCGGTCCAGTTGAAGCGTTTGACCACGCCGTCGGCGAGGAACCGATTGATGAACCCGGCTTGATTAGCCGCGCACAAATCGGAGACGGCCCGCTCGACGCCGAAATCGCGCACGCCGCCGGCCAGGAGTGTCGCCTCGCTGTCGCCGGTTTGCGGCGAGGTAGACGATATCTGCACCGTCTTCGCAGCCTCGACAATGATGCCGTTGTCGTCCGTAACCTTGACGGTCACAACCTCATCGCCGGCTTGCTGGCGCGGGGCGGCATTGTACTCGATCTGCGAAACGTCGTCGGGAATAGCGCTCAGGTCCGCCGACGAAGAGAACCACTCGAAGCGATAAGGCGGCCGGCCGCCGTTGACGGCCGCCTGCGCCTGAACGAGACTGCCAAGAGCCAAAGCCGAGAGGTCCACCTGCGGCACATAACGCAGGTCGTCCGTTGCGGGAATCAGCTTGCGCAGCTTGTCGGCCTGTTGACCCTCCGCTCCGTACCGGATGCCTCCGATGTCGTAGTGCGGTACGAGGACCTGCACGTTCTGCTCGGACATGGGCGGTGCGTAGTACACCAGCTTCATATCGCCCTCGGGCAGAAGACGCCCGCCCAGGGCCGTCGAGGCTCTAGCGGCGGCCGCCTGCGGCGTCACCAGCAGGACTTCCTCGACGGGATCGACCTTGCGGGCGGCCACATGCAGGTGCGTCGCGTTGCCCTGCGGATCGAGCGTAGCACTGAATTGGGCCCCCGGACCAACGATCGGCACCGCGCCCGAATACGTCTGGATACTCACCCGCGTGTCCAATTGAACCGCCGGCAACAACAACTGCCCGGCCGTATCGACGACCTCAAACAGGGAATGGCTGGTCTGGGACTCGCCCTGTCCGAGTTCTATGCCGGATCGGCTCAGGCCGATCAGCACCTCGTCCAGCGCTGCAGCCGCCGGTAACGGCGTAATCGCCCGCAGCGCCGGCAGATCCAACGTCTCAAACTGCAGCTCACCGCCCGGCTCCACCTCGCTATCCCTTCTCAGGGCATCCGCCAATGCCGGGTCATTCAAGGGCAGCGTGGGCACGTGATGCAACCTCGCCGGGTCCACGAATACCAGGGCCCCGTTCTCGAAACCCAGCAGGCCCGGATCAATCCCGAAATGGCCGGCCAGCCCCTCCGCCTGCTCCCGCGTGATCCCGGCCTGTTGCACCTTCAGCAACGGCAACGCCGCCGGCAGCCCGCAATCGGCCAGCCAGGACTTCGCCATGATCGCAAAGTCCTGGAAATCCACGCGACAGTCTCCGTTGAGATCGCCCGGACAGTCGATAGGACAGTCCGCCCTGCCGACCGGCATCGCCGCGGGAAGCGTGCACAACAGTAGCGCTGCAATGACATATCGTATACTCATGACAGACCCCCTTTCATCCAATTCCCATGCACACGAGTCCTGTACACGGACCTCAGCATGGGATGATGGTGAGGAGCATCAGGCAGGTCGACGGCCTTGAATCGTCCCTGACCCTGGCAACTACCATCCGTTTGAATTCCGGCCGGCGCCGCGTGCCCCCAGACGGACCTGCCACTGTGAGTATTTAGCGACAACCCGGGGCAGGCGGAAATAGGGAACTTCCGGGATCCGGCTCAGGAATAGGCCTAGCGGCATTCGGATTCCTGATGACAGCGGACCAGCCGGCCGCGATAATGGGCCTGTCGCCCTTCCGGTCGTGCGTATCGCAGCGGGAAGGGCCATGCGTGCACTTTGAAGGAGATCAAGGATGGGTATGGACGAGCAGGCCAGAACCACGGCAAATGAACTGCCGCGCGCCGGCACACCCAGGACAAAGCGAACCCGGCGGCTGGTCATCGCGGCAATCGTGGTGGTCGTCCTGGCGGTCATGATGCCGGTCAGTAATCTGCTGATCAGGCCCGATCGTCCGGACCCGGCCGCCGGTAAGATGCGGGACCCCATGTTCGCCGCCATCGGGGCTGTGCTCGTGGACCACTGCTCCGACTGCCACTCGACCAAGACGGATTACCCCTGGTACTTCGCCATGCCCGTGGCCAAGACGGTGATGCTCAAGGACGTTGAGGCCGGGATTGACGCCTTCGACATGACCGCGGCCCTGTTCTCCGATGAGGCCGATTTCACGCAGGTGGACCTGGCCAGACTGGAGTACGTCATGGTCGCCGGGACCATGCCTCCGATGCGGTATGTGGCCATGCACTGGGACGCCCGGCCGACGGCCGGCCGCCGCGAGGGNNCGCCCAATTCGCCGGCGAGGTGATTCAGCCGATACCGCTGACGGTGGACCTCAACGCCAGGGTTGTGGCCCTCGGCGACAGGCTCTTCCATGACAAGCGGCTCTCGGCCGATGACTCGCTGGCCTGCGCCGGCTGCCACGGCCTGGACAAGGGCGGCACCGACCAGGCGAAATCCAGCACGGGCGTCGGCGGCAAGGTGGGCCCCATCGCCGCTCCTACCGTGTACAATTCGTCGTACAACCACGTGCAATTCTGGGATGGGCGGGCGGCCGACCTGGTCGAGCAGGCGGATGGGCCTGTGAATAACGCGATCGAGATGGCGTCGAACTGGGAGCAGGCCATCGGCAAGATCAAGGACGACCCCTGCTACGCCCCGGCGTTCGCGGACCTCTACACCGACGGCATGACCGAGAGGAACATCCGCCACGCCATCGCCACCTTTGAGCAGTCGCTCATCACGCCCAACAGCCCCTTCGACAAGTACCTGATGGGCGACGCCAACGCCGTGTCCGAACGACAGCGCCTGGGCTACCGGACGTACATCGCCGTCGGGTGCGGCTCATGCCACATGGGCGTCGCGGCCGGGGGGTTGCAGTTTGAGAAGATGGGCAAGAAGGCCGACTACTTCAAGGCCCGCGGCGGCCCGATTATCAAGGAAGACCACGGCCGCTTCAACTTCACCGGCAAAGACGCCGACCGCCACTTCTTCAAAGTGCCCATCCTCCGCAATATCGAGGTGACCTTCCCCTACTTCCATGATGGCTCGGCCGAGAACCTGTCCGACGCCATCGACAAGATGGCCGTCCACCAACTCGGCGCCCGCCTGCCCAAGCCCCAGATCGCCGACATAGAGGCGTTCCTGCTGTCGCTGACCGGCGAATACAAGGGCGTGCCGCTGACGCAGATCAAGGCGACGCCGTAGCGGGATGGACGATGGACGATGGACGATGGACGCGGCCTGCGGCCGCGCGGGGGGCGTTTTTCGCGTTACGGGCGGCCAGCGGCAGAATCGCAAGTGTGGATTCACGCGGGTTTGTACGAACTGTGAATACACGCTACCGAGCTGGAAGTAGGTGGCTGTCCCTCACGCATTGTCCTCGCGCATTCAATCGGCGACAGGCCGCAGCCCGAGGAACACCTCGTGTCCGGTATCGCTGTACAAGCTGTGCTCGAAGGGGACCACGAGAGGCTCGAAGCCGGCGGTCGCGATCACCTCCAGCCACATAGTTCTCGGAAACAGACCCATGAAGTGACGGTCGTGGACGACCCTGACGGCACCGTTCTCGTCTCTCAAGAGGTACGCCATATCGGTCACGTACATGTCGGTTTTTGAGTCGGGAACCCACCGCCATTCGAGGTAGCGCAGGCCGCGTCCGTTCCCGTCGCTGCCGCCGGTCTCGGTGCCCGGCTTGAAGGTCTCCGAGACAAAATCCGGCTGGAATATCGCGACCCCTCCGGGGACGGTGTGTGCGAAGGCCGTGGCTATGGCGCTGGCAAGATCGGTGCGCGAGGTCATGTAGCTGACCGCATCGTGCACGAGGACGCAATCAAAGACGCGCCCGAATCGGACCAAGCGCATGTCGCCCTGGATATGCTCGCACTCCGGGTTCAATCGGCGGCTCAGCGCGAGCATGGCCGGTTCCAAGTCGACGAGAGTACAGGCTAAGGCCTTTTTCAAGTGGGCGGCATTGTGGCCACCGCCGCTGCCGAGGTCGAGCAGGGTCCGAGGTGGCCGCTGACAGTGGGCCTCGAACATACGCCGGTAAAGGGCGGCTTCCTCCGCGTAGTCGCCCACCGGCGTCAACAGCGGATACCATTCCACCAGGTCGCGGTAGATCCTGAGGGCCTGACTGGAAGTTGTTTCATTTTCTATGGCCATGCACAGTCCTCATTCTTCAGTCATCCGGCCCTGATGGGCGGTTGCGTCTTCGTTGCCCCATCCTCCTCGGTTTTGAAAATACCGTAAGCGTTCAGGCAACCTTGGCCGATTGGGTTGCTGTATTGATGAGTAATGGAGCGGGTATCGCGTTCAAATGACAACGACAGGCGTCACGCAGATAGGCAATAATGCTTCGGCCCTGCAAACGGCAGGTGGCGCAGACGGTGAGGATACGCTCCACGTACCGGGCCCCGCGTTCGCTCTGCGTGCCGAAGCTGCTCTTACGCCACAGCACGGCCTGCCGCACAACCCGCTCGGCTGCATTGTTCGTCGGCTCGACTCGCGCATTGCGCACAAAGGTCCAAAGATGCTCACGACACTTGAGAATCCTGCGACATCGGCGGCTCAACGGATACCGACTCGATGCCCCTTCTGCAAGAAGCGCCTTGCAATGGCTGAGGCCCCCAAGGCTCATCGGCACCGCGGGCACACCGGGCATATCCGAGGATGGGGGCTTCGAGGAATTGCGCGAATTCATCCCCAAACGCCGCTCCAACTCTGCCACATGCCGCTCCAAGCACGCCAAATGTCCCTCAAGCTCCGCGATCCGCTTCTTCAACCGCGTGTTCTCGTTTTCCAGTTGCTTAATATAGGCGTCCTTGTCCATGACCACATTATCGGACAAACACATGCTTTTGCTTCAAACTTCCCAAACTGAGTGAACGCTTACCGAAACCCGAAGCACGAAATACGAAACAAGCCCGATGCACAAAACGCCAATGGCCCAATGGCTGTCGCCTGACCTCGTATTGGGTATTGTCCCGAAGCGAGTTCGGGATTGAGGCCGCCTTCGGCGACGGGTTGCTTATGCGCGGGCGGGACGCCCGCGACACGCAAGGGCGGGACGCCCTGGCCACGGGGATGCCACCGACGTCTTCGAGCAAACTCGCTTGTACACTTTCACTTCCTTTGCGGGGACCGCACCGGCCGTACTCGCACTGCGTTGACAATCGCAGTTGCGTTTTGGCCGGTTCCCAATGGCCCATTACGAATAATACTACACGGTGTCGCCGGGTGATGCCAAGCAGTTCTTTTGAGAGCACAAGTGCATAAGGGCAAAAGAGCACAAGAGACCACCCCTGCGACCCCGGAGCGGAACTTCAAACTCAAAAGTGAAAATGTAAAGCCACAGGTCAAAACCCAAAACCCGGTACACGTCGCGCGGCGGCGAGGGGCTTTGGGCTTTCAGTTGTGGTTTTTCGTCTTGGTCTTTGCGTTTTGCGTTTCCGGTTTGGGATTTCGTGCTTGGGGATTGGGGGGTGCAGCTTTGTTCAGTGGATGACCACCGAGGTTGGGCCTTTGACGGTCAGGATGAGGGCAGCGGTGTCGGGGTTGTGCTGGTAGTCGGCGGGTTGGCGATTGGAGCGCAGGGGGTGGGTGGCGAAGACGGTTTTGGGCTTGTCTCTCACGCCCGCGACCAGGACGTGGTAGGGTTTGTCGCCCCAGCCGGTGGTTATGAAGGCGACCATGTCTGCGGTGGTCTCCACGTGGTCGATGGCGCAGGGGGCGTGGATGAACCAGTCGCGGCCGGGGACCTTCTTGAGGTCGTAGAGTCTGCCCTTGTTGAAGGCCTCCGGCAGGTGGGCCTGGACCGTGCCGGGATTGATGGCCGGGCCCTCGCTGATCTGCGGCCGCAGCAGAAAATAGTCCGGCAGCAGGCCCTGTCTGGCCGCATCCGATTCGGTCCAGGTCTGGCGCAGGCCGCTGAGCGTGATGCCGTCGGCGATCTGCTTCCAGGGGCCCTCGGTGTCATACTGGGCCAGCAGTTGCAGCGACGAGGCGTAGACCAGGCCGCACCACTGCACCGGCTGGCCGAACCAGACGGGGGCCCGCCAGTTCGTCGCGCAGAGCACCGCAATCGTGGCATAAGGACCCGTCGTTCTGTCGGATGCAGGCGCTCGGCCCTTTGCTGCGCGAAAGGCCGCCACCCCTGATGGCAAGGCCGCCACCCCTGATGGCAAGGCCACCACCCCCGATGGCAAGGCCGTCACCTCTGATGGCAAGGCCACCACCCCTGATGGCAAGGCCGCCACCCCTGATGGCAAGGCCGCCACCTCGATGGGTAGGGTGTCGGTGGGATTGACCAGATACACGAACGGCACGCCGGTCCATGCCCAGTAGCGGGCCTGTTCGAGATACGGTTGGCGGCCGGAGATGATGTAGCCCAGCGTGTACGCCTTGACCATGTGGGCCGAGGCCAGGATATCGGGCGTGTGCAGCGGGCACTCCCAGGTCTGAGCGCCGCGCGGCACGGCATTGGCGTAGGCGGTCGTCTGCTTGTCCAATAGCGCTAGGGCCTGTTCGATGAGACCCGCATCGGCCGACAGGGCCGCCCCCTCCAGCACAGCCACCAGGGCCCGGCCGCTGAGGCCGTTGGCATGGTCGGCGAAGTGCGTCCGGCCGTAATCGACATCGCCCGGACGATAGCGAATCAGCCCTTGATCGTCGAACCGCCGCAGTTCGCCCTCCGCCGAGCGCCGGGCCCGTGCGGCGAATTCAGGCATCCGTCCGAAGATAAAGGGCGCACTGAGCAGGCGGGCATGAGACACACTGCTGGTATAGGGGTCGCCGGCCGCGATCTTGCTCAGCCCAAGGTCCCGCAGCCCCGTAAGCCGTCGGCGCAGGTCCGGATCGCCCGCATGATGGGCCAGATAGTCGATGTACATCGCCGCATCGGCCGCCGCCTGAGGCCGGAAGCTCTCGCCCCAGACCGCATGGCGAAACAGGCCGCCTTCGTTGATCTTCGAATCCAGCCAGCCGTGGGCCAGCAGTTCGACCGCCCGCTCGAAGCCGCCATCGAAATGCGGCAGTGGCGGCAGGCCCCGCAGGCGGACGTAGTGCCTGACCGCCTCCACAACGCTCTGGCCCGGGCCACCGATAATCGCAAACCGCACGGCCAGGGGCTTGCCGGCCTCGAACCGGATGGGGCTGTGGGCGTTGAGGGCGTTGGCGAACCGGCGGGGCCCAATGCCCGGCCCGCTCAATGCCATGACGTGCGCACCGGTGCCGTATAGCGTGTCCGGCGAGTCAAAGGTGGCCGCGACCAGCTCCGATGGCTCCCAGACCACGCCGACGTATCGGCCCCCGTGCAGCAGCGCCATCATGGGCAGCGTGATCTTGACGGGGTCGGGAATCCGGCGGATATGCTCTGGGCCTTCGATGTCGGCCGTGCTGCTGGATGGCTCATCGTCGAGATACTCCAGGCCAGGGAACACCGCCTGCGTTTTTCGCTGCCCGAAGGACCCAAGGCCCGGAAAGAGGGTCATCCACGGCAGATGGACTGCCTCGCGGTCTTTGTCCACCGTGATCGACACCTCCATGTGGATCGTGCCCGCATCACCCGGCTGTACATGGCGCACGACCCGCCAGAGGGCCCCGCCCGGATCGGCCACCGTGGACGTGATGCTGTCTGTGTTTCCATCGCGCCCCGTTGCTTCAATCGCACCCTGGCCCAGGTCGATGTAATGGGCCTTACCGTCCAGCAGAACGCCAATCAGGTCGTGGTCGTAGCCGACGGCCATCTGCACGTCGTCGACGCTGACGACCCATCCGCCCCACCGCTTCGGGTCCTGCTCACACGTGAGCGTCCCGGATGCGGCCATCACCTGCCGCCCGCCTGCGTCCGGCGGCCGCGGCGCGGCAAACCGGGGCGATTCCACCTCGCCGACCGATTCAACCGTGATACTCGCAATCGTGACGGTGGCCGCGCGGACGCACGGGTCCAGCCGGAACCGCGTCCCGGGTCCCAGTACATACGGGATGATCAGCTCGTACCGGCGCCAGTCGCCGCCGAGGACCACAAACCGCACCGACCGCTCGGCCGAGAAACCCCGGCCGTAGAACAACTCGGCGCTCTCGTTGTGCTCGGACTTCATGCGGACGGTGACTTTTGTAACCTTGGCGCCGGGCAGGTCTACGGGGGGACCCTCGATCCAGGGATCATCGTCGCTGGTTCGGACCACCAGCCCCTCGGCCGTAACCTCCATGCTCAAAACGCCTGGATTGCCGCTCCATCCCTGCCGGCCCTGCGAAAAGTCCCACCGCACCGGCGCGGCGATCGCAACGGCCTGCAAGACCGCCGGCAACAGCACGACTGGTACAGCCCGCCAGGCAAAGACCGTTGAGCACCGCGCATGAACTTGTCTTGACATTCGCCTGTTTCCTTTCTGCGTTGTACGTAAACACCCGGCCCTTCGCGGCGCGAAAGGCCGCCACCCCACGTCAAACCACGAACTTGAAACCGCAAGCCAAAAACCACAGACCAGAACCTCAAACCAGTCCCTCGTCACGGCACCGGTACGGGTTTTGCGCTTTGGGTCCTGGTCTTGACCTTTACGTTTTGCGTTTCAAGTTTCTCACGTGTAGGGCGATTCCGGCTATCAGCAGCGCCGCCGTGCCCGCGGCGCCTATTATGACCTTGTCGAGCCTGCACGCAACCCAGTACATGGATGGCGGAAAGTGGGCCTCGACGAATTCCGGTCGCAGGAACGTGGCCCAGGCGATGGTCACGACGGCCGCGGCGATGGCGGTCAGGCCCTGCCGCAGGCTCAGGCGGATCTTCAGCAGGGACAACAGAAACAGCCCCAGAATCCCGCCGCCGAAGATGCCGGAGATCTGCCACCACACATCCAGCGCCCCCTTGGCCCAGATCATGAGGGTGGCGGCCGCCGTCCCGATGATACCCACGACAACGGTGGCGATTCGCAGCAGACTAAGCGAGCGGCGGTCATCGATGCCGGGACTGATGAATCGCTTGTGAAAGTCCAGCAGGTACACGGTGGCCGAGCAGTTCAACGCCGAGTCCACCGTACTCATGGCCGCCGCGATGATCGCCGCTACGACCAGCCCCCGCAGGCCAACGGGCAACTGTGTAGCGATGAAATACGGGAACACCTGATCCTTGACGACCGCCCCCGGTAGAGCGTGGCCGCCGGGGCCGTAGAAGGCGTACAGAGCCGTGCCAATGTACAGGAAAACCGCCGTCAGGGGTATGTAGATGCCCATTGCGATCCACACCGACCGTCGGGCCTTGGCCTCCGAGGGCACCGAGCAGTACTTCTGCACGAAGTTCTGATCCGCCAGCAGGTTGCGCAGGTTCTCCGTCACGCCGAAGATGAGCATCACCCACACCGTCCGGTCGGCCAGCGACGGCCGCAGACTGCCGAGGCTGAACTTGTGGTCGGCCACGGCCCGCGCCATCAGCGGTTCGTTGCCCGTGATCGTATCCCTCGTAAGCACCGCCGCGCAGAAGATGATCCCGCCAATCATCACCGCCGACTGCATCACGTCCGTCCATATGACCGCCTCCATCCCGCCCAGGAGCGTGTAGATAATCGTCACCGTCCCGATGGCGACGATCAGGATAATCAGCGTACGGTGGCCGCCGCCGTCCGAGGCGATGAACGTGCTCAGGAGCAGTCCCACCAGGTACAGGATGACCGCCACCCTTCCAATCATGTACAGCAGAAACGACAACGCCGCGTACACCCGCCCCCACGTCCCGAGCCGCTGTTCAAGAAACGAATAGACGCTGATAATCTGCGTCCGCCGGTAGTAGCCCACGGCATACCGACAGGCGATCCAGGCCACGGGGATGATACACAGCGAGAAGATAATCGGGTGCCAGTTGGTGTCGTAGGCCTGGGCGGGCGTGGCGATGTAGCTGATGCTGCTGGTGTAGGCGCTCATCACGGCCAGCCCCGCCGCCCACGCCGGGATCCCGCGCCCGGCCACCATGAACTGCTCCGACGTGCGGCACTTGCGGCGATAGTACCATCCCATCGCCACAAGGATGGCGGCATAGGCGGCGAGTATGCCAACGTCAACGGCGCTCAAGCGTCCGTGCATCGCG
>DDXG01000092.1 GCA_002347125.1 Phycisphaerales bacterium UBA2266 | reverse complement strand
GCGGAGCCGGCCCACATAACCGAATATCAGCCTTGCGCCAAAATGAATCTTGATGATCGAACCGAATTGCCCGATCGGATAGATAATGCCACCATACACGCGGGCCAGTTCGGTAATCTTGGAGTCGAGTTCGGCGACGATGTGTGTTCCATCAACTTCGATGACGGCTCCAATTTCCAGATTGGAGATTGGCTCATTGGGATTTCTGTCTGCGCTCATCGTTCTCCTGCCAACAGCCGCGCAAGGATCTCGAATTTCCACCACGGCAAATCGACGTTGTTCTTGGATTTCCTGCTTCCGTGAAAGAAGCCCTTCTTCGCATACACCCTGATTTGCTCGCGGATTGTGGTATCGTCTAACCAGTTCCGCAGTTTGCCTCCAGGTTCGTCACTTTCAATGAACGCCGCAACAGTCAGCCTCCCATCCGACTGGTGCAAGGCGTTTTCAACCTCCAAGTCAATATGCGAATCGCCGAAACTATATCCACAGATCGCCAGCACCATTTCCTTCCCTTCGCCGGGACACAGACTTTGGCGCATGCTATACAGCATTTGCGCGAATGGATCGCGCTGGGTCTCCTGATACTTCGTGGCAGCGGGGTAGATCAGAACGTGCTTCCTGGCGGAGTCGGTCTTGATCCCGGAGCGAATCCGTCTCGGCAAGGAATCATCCCCCAGCAGGCACCAATCAATTGAACCATGAATCTTGAAAACACGGGCGGCTTTTCCGTCAGGTCTAAAAGTGCTTGGTTCCCACCAACCTGTAGCCGCACCGGTGAAGCCGTCGCAATAGACCACTCGTTCAAGTCCAAGCGCATCTTCAATGAGCGTGTCGTAGTTGAGGATGAAGTAATCGACTCCTCTGCCCGCCTTGCCCGCCTGCAACGAACCGTGTATTGCCCTAACAAATTGCTGATGCGTCGCGATTTTGACTTCTTTGTCACGGATGGCGGAAGAAACAGCTTCCTTTATCTTGTCGAGTGCAGCATGAAGCTCAGCGGCATCCCTCTCCTGACCTCCCACTGACACTTTGGACTGTGTGGCTCCGCGTCGGGTGCGTCTTTCCGCGATAGAAAGAAGATCGACGATCTCGCTCATGTAGTCCTCGATCGTGGCGGAACCATCACCAGAAAACGACTCCCGTACTTTGTCGAGCAGTTTCTTGGTGTCGTTGTTGATTTTATTGTGACCCAAGACGGCTTCCGTAAGTTGTGGCATCAAGGGGAGTCCGGCGATTCTGCTGCATCCTGCCCCAAGAAGAAATGCAAGCCGACTCTGAGAGAGCAACTCTCGCATATCCTGGACGACATCTTTAAGATCGGGCGACGAAAAGACTGATAAGTCGTCACACATTCGATTCTCCCATTTTAAACCCTAACAATAATTGGACGGACCCGCCTGGCACGCCAAACGCGTCTTGGAACGCAGCATAACACTCTCGCGCACACAGGATTTGTATTTGTCCAAGCTGTGCAACGCCAACATGTTGCATCAAAGAACCTTTCTTATCATGAATTCCTGGGACATCTTACTCTTTACGCCACCGAATTGAGTATGGCGTCCTACGGTTCCTGACGTTCACCGCCACGGCGTAGACCTCACGCCGTGCGCGCCAACTTGCCTGTTTGCTCGTCCATGGCCTTGATGACGCCCTGGACAGCGTCGACCGCCGCTTCCTCGAAATACGCCTCTCCACATTGTGTGCATACCCATGCGGGAACATTGTCGAAGCTGACATGAATATCTTTACGATCGATGTGAAATGGCGCATGCCCACGCACCATTACACCTTGACAATACATGCACTTCATGACTTTACCCTCGGCTACGGCTGTAATCGTAGCACGCCACGTGGAGCACCACAACGGGAAATCGTCCCATTGCCGCGCATTTTCGCGTGTCGCAGGCGCGAAATACGAATCGCTAAACTGCAAAGAATGCGGCTGGCGAATGCCTGAGTGAGAACGCAGACCCCGCACGAAAGGGAACGGGATTTACCGCATTGGGGCCAACGGCATCAGGAAGACAGGCGGCCGAAATGGGCTTCAGACCGTAGGCGGTTCGGCTGTTCGCAAAGGCGGCTGCCGCCCAACAGTCGAACAGCCCAACAGTCCAATAGTCCAATAGTCCAGCAGTCGTATACCCGGCTCTGCCGTTGGCCCTAAAGCGTTAAATCCAAAGGGCTTAGCCACAGTCCAGCCGCCGAGATTCGCCAGCTTCATTGGAACAGAGCCATACGAACAGCCCCGCTGGAAGCCCGAAAAGCGAAAGACGCAGGTTCAACTACACAAGAGTCGGTCGTCTGATCGTGGGCACGGCCCTTGGCCCTCCTTGATTTAGCGCTTTAAGGCACCAGCACGAATGGGTACAATGAAGTGTCTGGCCGAGAGGATAGGGTAATCCCGGCGCGCCGGGAGGAAGCGACCTAAGCGCTCTGATGGTGGCATACAGCATGGGCGGTATCCATTGGGTGCCGCCTTTTTCAGGTCTATGCTGGCGCCGCAAAGCGACAAATCCATACTGACTCACGCCTCGACACATCAACTTTTCTTGCAGCTGAACCAAAGCGCAGGGTCGCCGCGGGCGACTCCACCACCCTGACCGATGGACGAGGGACGAGCGACGAGGGACGAGCGACGAGGGACGAGCGACGAAATACGCATACGATACCCGCATTCCTGCCTGCTGGGCCTCATTTTTTCCTTTCCAGGCTCCTATTTGTTTTCTACGCCTTATATTTGCTTTACATGCTTTATATTTGCGTTATAAACAGCATATTTGTTTGTATCATTTTATATTTGCGCATTTTACTTTATATTTGTGTGTTATAGTTAATATTTGCTTGGCATATTGTAGATCCCGCAATTCTGTGGTATATATCGCATCCGCGTTGTGTATTTGCCAACTATGCCTTTTGGATGGCGGTTCTTTTGCACCGCGGAGACCGCAGGACCTGCTCGCGCCGAGAGACGACGGACGCGTCTGTCGTCCCTCGTCCATCGTCCCTCGTCCATCGTCCATCGGTCTCTGCGGTGAATCAGCTTTCGGTTGCGGCCGACGGCCGCGCTGCGATTCCTATGGAGGTTTACGACTATGAGAGTATTTCCCAGACGACAGACGGACATCCTGGCCCTGGCCGGGAGCATCGCCAACGGCCTGACAAGCTCGGCGACCCACTTCCCATCCCCGCCGGTGGCGGTGGCGGATCTGGAGGCGGCGATCGAGGCGGCCAAGCAGGCGTCCGCGACGGCCACCGCGGCGCAGGCGGCCGCCGAGCAGGCGACCGCCGCCAAGCAGGCGGCCTTCGAGCGGCTCAAGGCCATGATGTGGGCGGACCTGCGCTACGCCGAGGACGCGGTCGCTTACGATGACGCCAAGCTGACGGCCCTGGGCTGGGGGGCCAGGAAACGCCGCAGACCGCCCGCAATCCCGGGCCAGCCGCTGGAATTGGCGGCCCCGCATCAGGCCGAGGGCTCGGTGGTGCTGACGTGGCGGTCGGCGGCCGATGGCGGGCGGGTGGGCTTCTACCGCATCGAGCGGCGGCAGGGCGAGGGGCCCTGGGCGATCGCGGCCGTCTCGATCCCGACACGCGCGACGCTCGAGGGCCAGCCGCGTCTGGTGGACCTGGAATACCGCGTTATCGCCGCGAACAAGACCGGCGAAAGCGAGCCCAGTAACACCGTCGCCGTCGTGCTGTAGCTACCCGGCGCAGCGGTCGGCCGCGGCCGGAACCTGGCTCGCCCGAAACCGCGAAACCAAGACCAAGACGCCAAAACCCAAGATCTGGCGCACATCGCGCGAAAAACGCAACCACACCCCCAAGCCGCGAAAAGGACTAACCACGAAGGCATGAAGACGCAAAGGAAAACACAGGTGTTTGGTCTTGGGGTTTCTGTGTCTTAGTGTCTTGGTGGTGAAAGAGGCGGCTTTGGGCTTTGATCTGTGGCTTTTCGTTTTGGTCTTTAAGTTTTGAGCTTTGCATCCTGCCCCCCGAAGCAGGGAAATTGAGTTGCAGTCCGTGTTCTTTTCTGTATGATTGTCTTTCCAGGGGTTGTACTGTTTTCTGAAAGGACGTCTTGCGGAATGAGTCTTGAAAATTTTTTCAGTCCGAAGTCCGTAGCCATTGTTGGCGCATCTCGCCAGCCGGGCAAGGTGGGCTACGAGATACTGGCCAATATGAAGCAGGCCGGCTACGAGGGCAAGCTGTGGCCGGTGAACCCGAATGCACAGGACATCGAGGGTGTTCCTTGTTTCAAGAGCCTTGAGGCTATCGGCGAAAAGCCCGACCTCGTGATTGTAATCGTCCCGGCCAAGTTCGTGGCGGACGTGATAAGAGAGTGCGCGAAGGTTGGGGCCAAGTCCGTGATTATCATCACGGCTGGGTTCAAGGAGGTCGGCGAGGAGGGCCGCAAGCTTGAACAGGAGGTCCTCAAGATCGCCCGGGCCGCGGGGATCCGAATCATCGGGCCTAACTGCCTGGGGGTCATTACCCCGGCGCACAAGGTCAATGCGAGCTTCGGCGGAGACCTGCCCGCGGTCGGGTCCATCGGATACCTGTCGCAATCCGGGGCATTGCTGGCGGCCATTCTGGACATGGCCAATGCCAACGGCATCGGCTTCAGCAAGTTGGCCAGCATCGGCAACAAAGCCGATATCAATGAGCTGCACCTGATCGAGGCGCTGGGCATTGACAAGGACACGCGGGTCATCGCCGGGTATCTCGAGAACATCACTGAGGGCAATAAGTTCGTGCGGGAAGCCGAGGTGATTTCCCATCGCAAGCCCATTCTGCTTATGAAGAGCGGCGGCACGGCCGCCGGCGCCGCAGCCGCTTCATCCCATACCGGATCGCTGGCCGGGGCCGAGGAGGCGTATGAGTCGGCATTCGCCCGGTCCGGCATCATCCGCTGCGATTCGATCAAGTCACAGTTCGACTATGCCCAGGCCTTCGCCACGCAGCCGCTTCCCAACGGCCCNNGTCGATACCGTGCTGGTGCTGCTGACCCCCCAGGCCATGACCGAAGCCAGGGCGACCGCCGAGGCGATTGTGAAGATCGCAAGGGCCAAAGGCGGCAAACCGGTGCTGGCGTGTTTTCTGGGGGCGACGAAGGTCAACGAAGGGGTGCGGGTGCTGCGAGCCGGCGATATACCGCAATACGACAGCCCGGAGAGCGCCGTCAAGACCATCAAGGTCATGGTTGACTACATCCGGTGGCGGCAGCGGCCCAAACGGGTGGTCAAGCTCTTCCCTGTTAATCGCCGCAAGGTCGAGAACATTATTGACCGCCACGTCCGCCAAGGCGCCCGCGAAATCGGCGAGACCGAATCGAAGGAAATCCTGGAGGCCTACGGCTTCCTTACGCCAAAGGGCTCCATCGCCACCACGGCCGACCAGGCGGCGAGCATCGCCAATCAACTGGGCTATCCCGTAGTTCTGAAAATCTGGTCGCCGGACATCCTGCACAAGTCCGATGTCGGCGGCGTCAAGATCGGCCTGAGCAACGAGCAGGCCGTCCGGGATGCGTTCGACCTGATGATGTACCGTGTTCCCAAGAAGAAACCCGACGCCCATATCCTGGGCGTCCTGGTTCAGGAGATGTGCCGCAGCGGCCGCGAGGTGATCCTGGGGATGAGCCGGGACCCGCACTTCGGCCCGCTGATGATGTTCGGCATGGGCGGAATCATGGTCGAAGTACTCAAGGACGTGTCGTTCTATCTGGCGCCCTTGACGGCCGAGGAAGCCAGACAGATGCTCCAGAGCACGCGGACGTATCATCTGCTCAAGGGCGCACGGGGACAGGCGGGCGTAGACATCGAGGAGGTGGCTGAGGGCTTGCAGCGGCTAAGCCAGCTTGTCACCGAGTTTCCGCAGATTCAGGAGATGGACATCAATCCGTACGTGATCGGCCCGCGGGGCACAACAGCCATCGCCGTCGATGCGCGGATCAGCGTGGAGATCAAGTAGCTATGCAGAATGAGCAATGGCAGTCGAAGTATTCAGGTAAGATCAAGACCGCGGCGGCGGCAATGAAACTGATCCGTCCGGGCGATAGCATCTTCATCGGAACCGGGTGCGCCCAACCCCAGCATCTGGTCAACACCCTCGTGGAGCATTCATCGCACATCTACGACGCGCACATCCTGCACCTGCTGACGATGGGCGCGGCGCCCTATCTGGATGAACGGTTTCGCGACAAGTTCAAGATGAGCACCTTCTTTGTCGCCGAGAACGTCCGCGACGCGATCGCCTCAGGGGTAGCCGACTACGCCCCCATCTTTCTTTCGGAAATACCGGAGGAATTCGAGACCGGGCGCATCCCCATCGATGTGGCGCTGATCAGCGTGACGCCGCCGGATATCAACGGTCTGTGCAGTCTGGGCGTGTCGGTCGATATCGTCAAGTCCGCCGCGGCCAACGCCAAATACGTCATCGCCCAAGTCAACGCGAACATGCCTTGGACGCACGGCAACAGCTTCCTGCACATCAACAACATCGACGTTCTGGTGCCCTACGACGAGCCGATTATCGAAATCCCGATTCCCGGGCCCGACGAGATCTTGCAGCGGATCGGTGAGAACATAGCGGGTCTGGTGGAGGACGGCAGCACCATCGAATGCGGTATCGGCAATATCCCCCAGGTACTCGCGGACTATCTGGTCGACAAGCGGGACCTGGGCATTCACACCGAGATGTTCAGCGACTGGATCATCAAGCTCGTGGATTCCGGCGCCGTCACATGTTCGAAGAAGACCATCAACAACGGCAAGATCGTGGCCAGTTTCTGCATGGGCTCCAAGAGGCTCTACGAGTACATTCATCATAATCCGTTCTTCGAGTTCTACCCAACGGAGTACGTGAACGACCCGTATATCATCGCCCAGCACGAGAAACTCGTGGCGATTAACGTCGGCCTGGAGATCGACCTGACCGGCCAGGTTTGTGCCGATTCGCTCGGCTACAAGTTCTACAGCGGCATCGGGGGGCAGGTGGACTTCATCCGCGGGGCCGCCCGCAGCCGCGAGGGCAAGGCCATCATTGCCATGCCCTCGACCGCCCGCCACGGCGAGGTCAGCCGCATCGTTGCCTGCCTCACCGAAGGCGCCGGCGTGGTAACAACGCGGGGCGACGTGCATTACGTCGTGACCGAATTCGGCGTGGCCTACCTGCACGGCAAGAGCATCCGCCAGAGGGCCTTGGACTTGATCAATATCGCGCACCCGAAATTCCGGAGGCAACTACTCCAGGCGGCCAAGGCCCACAAATACGTCTACGAGGACCAGATCGAGCTGCCGTGGGAGCAGGTGCGCTACCCCGAGGAACTCGAGCGTTACGACACGCTTCGGGATGGAACTGAGATATTCTTCCGCCCGGTCAAGCCCACGGACGAAGAAGAACTCTCCGACATGCTGTATTCGCTCAGCGCTGAGTCCGTGCACACACGGTATTTCACGCACACGATGACATTCCCGCATCGCGATGTGCAGCGGCTGACAACGATCGACTATGAACGCGATCTTGCGATCGTCGGCGTTGTGCCCAAGCCCGCCGGCGAGCAAGTCGTCGCCATCGCCCAGTACTTCCTGGATGAGAAGGTGCAGACGGCGGAAGTGGCGTTCGTGGTCCAGGATGAATGGCAACAGAAGGGCATGGGCACATTTCTGCTGGACTATATCACGGAAGTCGCCCGGCAGCGCGGCGTCAAACGGTTCTGCGCCAAGGTGCTGCCGGGCAACAAGCCGATGTTGGCCATCTTCCAGAACAGTGGATACAACGTGAAGACCGACTTTGACGGCGAAGTTTACAGCATCGTGTACGACCTGCAATAACGGAGACAGGACTGTTGGCGGGGCACAAGGCGGCATTCATTTACTCACAGGCATTCGAGGGCTATGCCTACCCGGAGGCGCACCCCTTCCACACGGAACGGGCCAGGCAGGTTCGGCGCACCGTTGAATCAATGGGGTTGTTGGGGGGCCCGGATCGTGTGTGCGTCCCGCCGGTCGCAGCCGACCGGAGGATGCTCAAGAAGTTCCACACGGCCCGATACCTCAAGGCGCTCAAGACCGCCTCCGACGGCAAGTGGAATCTCGACGCCTTGCACATGGGCATCGGAACACCCGACTGCCCGATCTTCAAGGGAATGTACGAGTATGCGTCGCTGGCGACGGGCGCCACGCTGGTTGGAGCGGACCTGATCCTCAAGGGTGATATCCAGTATGCCTTCAATCCGTCCGGCGGTTATCACCACGCCGGACCCGAAAAAGCCGCCGGGTTTTGTTACATCAACGATGTGGCGCTGGGTTGCCTCGTGCTTGCCGAGGCGGGCAAACGCGTTCTGTATCTGGACATAGACGTTCACAACGGCGATGGCGTGGCGGAGTTCTTTTACGAGCGCAGCGACGTGATGACAATATCACTGCACGAGGATCCGGCGCTGCTGTTCCCGGGAACGGGTTTCGTCGACGAAATCGGCCGGGGCGAGGGGCTTGGCTACTGTGTAAACGTGCCGTTGCCGGTGGGCACGTACGACGAGGCGTACCTGAAGGCCTTCCGCGAGACAGCGGTCCCCCTGATCCGGTGGTACAAACCCGATGTGATCGTCTTTGAGCTGGGCGCCGACGCCCTGGCGGGCGACCCGCTGGCCCACTTGCAGCTCACCAACAATGTGTACGCCGACATCGTGCACTGGCTGATGGAGCTCGGTCTGCCGATCCTGATGACTGGCGGCGGAGGCTATCACGTGGAGAACACCGTCAGGGCGTGGACACTGGCCTGGAGCGTGCTCTGCGGCGCCGACAGTTTTATTGATATGGCTGCCGCTATGGGCGGCGTCATGCTCGAAAGCTTGGACTGGCAGGCAGGTTTGCGGGATAGGGCTCTGGCGGTAACGAAACAGCAGAGGGACGCAGTGGAACCGGCCATCGAGCAGACTGTCCGGAGCATCAGAGAGACGGTCTTCCCGCTGCACGGGCTTTGATGCCGATCCCAGCACTTCCTGGTGATCGCGATGTTGCTGACTCAACTTATCAGCCGGGTCAGTGTTTCTTGAACGTGCCGTCGAGCTCGCCTTCGATTTCCGCCTGCACGGCAGGCTCTGAAACGCCAATGGGCCTGAGTGTAGTGGCAATTGCGCCGGCCACGAGGCAGGCAATGCCGGCCGGGATGAACGCCCACTTCCATGCCTGAGCGCTGCCCATGATGCCGCCGAGCATGGGGCCGGCGATGCCGCCGACGCCGTACGCCATGAAGACCCACGGATAGTTCTCGCCGACATTCTTGTTGCCGAACAGGTCGGCAGTGGCCGCCGGGAACAGAGCGAAGTTGCCGCCGAAGTTGAAGCCGATAATGGCAGCCCCTATGTACAGGCCCCACTCGTTGCCCCCGATGAAGAAGAACAGGATCATCATCACGCCCTGGATGGAGTTCATGCAGATGATGGAGCTTCTCCTGCCCAACCTGTCCGACATAGCACCCCAGATGATGCGGCCCACGCCGTTAAACAGGGCGTAGAACAGACCCATGGCGGTGCCTGTCATGATACTGGCTTTGGACTCGTCAACGCCCGCCTTGGCAAGCGCGTCCATGCCGAAGAGTTTGACAATGCCAATGACCATCAGACCGGCGCTGGCGCCGAACGTGAAGTTGAGGAACAGGATCCAAAACTGGCGCGTCCGGCCCATCTCCGCAGGCGTCAGGTTGACGCCTCCTTCGCTGCCTTTGCCTGTCGTGGGGGGCGTCCACCCCGCGGGAAGCCAGCCATCCGGAGGGTTGATCATGACCAGCGAGCCCAGACTCACCAGAACTACGAACAAGATCCCGTACAGCTTGAAGACGGCGCTGACATCCCATCCGGCGCCGAAGAGACCCGTCCAGCCCGGCGTCAGGTCAACCGGGCCGAACTGGAAGCCCTGGGTCAGTTTGACCCAGATCAGAGCGCCGAAGCCGAAACCCGCCACGGCCAGACCCATGATAAGGCCTTTCTTGTCGGGGAACCACTTGGCCAGAGCGGCGATGGGGCAGACATAAGCGAGACCTATGCCGGCTCCACCCAGTAAGCCAATGCCGATAAGGATACCCCAGAAGTTGGTCCCTGCGAATCCCGCCAGGAGATACCCCAAGCCGAGAATGATCCCGCCCGTCAATGCTACGGTTCTGGGCCCGGCCTTCTTCTGCCATTTGCCGGCAAACAAGGCCATGACCACGGCGAACGAGACCAGACCAACCGAGAAGGGCCACTGGGTCTTGTCGGTGGCAAGATCGAATGGCTCTTCAGTGAGTTTCTTCGTGAAGGCGGACCAAGCGTAAATAGCGCCGAGGCACAACTGGATGAGTATACCGCCCACGACCACCAACCAGCGATTCATGATCTTCTGCTGAGACATGGTTCTTCCTTGCCGGACTCAAAAGGGGCCGGATGCACAAAACTGTGCATCCGGCGCTCAAGCTTGCTTCCATATGCACTTACTGTCCGCGGCCCGCGACGAGGACTTCGACCACGTGCGGATCCGCCAGCGTCGTGATGTCGCCGAGGTTGCCCGTGTCCTTTTCGGCGATCTTGCGGAGAATCCGCCGCATGATCTTGCCCGAACGTGTCTTAGGCAGCGCCGGGGCGAACTGAATACCGTCCGGAGCGGCGATCGGGCCGATCTCCTTGCGGACGTGCATCACGAGTTCCTTCTTCAACGCCTCATTCTCCTCGACGCCGGCGACCGGCGTGACGAAGGCATACAGGGCCTGGCCTTTGATCTCGTGCGGCATGGGCACAACGGCGGCCTCGGCGACCTTCGGGTGGCTGACCAGCGCCGACTCGACCTCGGCCGTGCCGATGCGGTGGCCCGAGACGTTGACCACGTCGTCGATACGGCCCATAAGCCAGTAGTCCCCGTCCGGGTCCTTTCGGCAGCCGTCGCCCGTGAAATACATGTCGTTGAACATCAGGAAGTACGTCTCAACGAAGCGGTCGTGGTCACCCCACATGGTTCTCATCATGCCGGGCCAGGGCTTGCGGATGCACAGCTTGCCCCCTTCGTTGACGCCGCACTCGGTCCCATCTTCCCGGAGGATGACCGGGTCGACGCCGAAGAACGGACGGCTCGCCGAGCCCGGCTTGAGCGTATGCGCGCCCGGCAACGGCGTAATCATGAAGCCGCCGGTCTCCGTCTGCCACCATGTGTCCACGATAGGACACCGGTTGTGGCCGATATGTTCGTAGTACCACATCCACGCCTCGGGATTGATGGGCTCGCCCACGGTGCCGAGAATGCGAAGCGTATCGAGCTTGTATTTCGCCGGCCACTCGTTGCCCAGACGCATCAGGGCCCGAATCGCCGTCGGCGCGGTATAGAAGACCGTCACACCGAACTTGTCGCATATCTGCCAGAAGCGCCCGGCATCCGGATACGTCGGAACGCCTTCAAACATCAACGACGTCCCGCCGTTGGCCAGCGGAGCATAGACGATATAGCTGTGGCCCGTCACCCAACCGATATCGGCCGTGCACCACCACATGTCGTTCTCATGGATGTCGAAGGCCAGCTTATGGGTCAGCGTCACGTGCATCAGGTACCCGGCCGTCGTGTGCACCACCCCCTTGGGCCTGCCTGTCGAGCCGGACGTGTAGAGGATAAACAGCGGATCCTCGGCGTCCATGGGCTCGGCCTCGCACTCGGCCGATGCCTTGGCCATCTCCTCATGATACCAAAAATCGCGCCCCGCCTTCATATCGCACGGGTCGTCGGTCACCTTTGTAACGATGACGGACTGGACCGTCGGCGTCTTCTCAAGCGCCTGATCCGCAATCTTCTTGAGCGGAATATGCTTGCCGGCGCGAAGTGAAACGTTCGACGTAATCAGCATCTTGCAGTCGGAATCGTTGACCCGTCCCTCGATGGCATCGGCGCTGAAGCCGCCGAAGATAACCGAGTGAATGGCCCCGATGCGGGCACAGGCCAGCATCGCGACCGGCAGCTCGATCACCATCGGCATGTAGATCGCCACCCGGTCGCCCTTGCCGATGCCCTTGGACTTCAGAACATTGGCGAACTTGCAGACCTCGGCGTACATCTGCTCGTATGTGAGCTTCTTGACCGCCGCATCCTCCTCACCCTGCCAGATCAACGCCGTCTTCTTGGCCGTGGGTGTGCCCATGTGGCGATCCAGACAGTTGTACGTAACATTGATTTTGCCGTCGGCGAACCAGGTATGCTCGATCGTGCGGCTCTTGCTGTCCCAAGTGTATTCGAGGCTCTTCGTGGGCTTCTTGATCCAGGCAAGCATCTCGGCCTGTTCGAGCCAAAAGCCGTCCGGATCCTCGATCGACTGCCTCCACATCCGCTCGTACCGCTCAACGCTGTCAATATATGCGTTCTTCCGCATCTCCGCCGGCGGAGGGAACGTCCGATTCTCGGTCATGAGGGAGGAAATCGCTTTTTCTTGGGCCATAGCATGCTCCTTATTGTCATAGTGTGAGGTTACAGAACCTGCACGGCTTTCGCTGAACGGCTGACAAAACCATCCTTGCTACCGATAAGTTCTTTTATAATCAAGACTTAGATGTGGTTGCCCACCCTGTCATGGCAAGACAGTACAGGTGTTGAAACTTATACAAGTCCCAGTTCGATGTCAAATGAAAAATGGGTCAATTGCAGAGCGCCCTTTCTTCGGGCCTTTATCTCGGTTATCGGACTGCTTATTGCCGCCTCGCGGGCAGGGCTGCAGGTGGGCGGATCGGTCTTCTCAGTACTTGCCGCAGGCTTCGCACACCTCATAAGGCCGATAACCATGCAGGGATAGCCCCATAATACGACACTCACCCGCACAAAAAAAGGCCCCATGATCTGGGGCCCCTTTGAATACGTGCGAACAGACTACCGGTGCCCTACTTCATACGCACCACAACACTGAAAATGCCGTATGTTATGTCCTTGTTGCTGTTAACGGCGTCATCGAAGCTGACCTGCTGGTATATACCAGGCACGAATGTAACATTTTCGCAGACAGGGATCTTCGACGATAGCCCGACGTTGGCGTAGGCCCAATCGTGGGTCGTATTGCCCAAACCGCCATAGTAGGCCACTTCCGACGACAGCGTCAAAGGCAGAGTGTCGTTCTTGATGGGAAGGTCAAAGCCGAAGCGATGGATCCACCCGGCCACCTTCCGGTTGGCATCGCCGCCGCTGACCGGCGTTTCATAGTGAACGATATACCGCGGAACGGCGCCAAACACGCTAAGACCCGGGAATTTGAAGGCAAAAACCGACTCCCATGTGGTGTTGGCCTTGTGCCGCGCCCGGCCGTAGTAGTGCTCGTACGAGCTGCTAATATCGAAGTCAATCTGGTGCCACTCGCCAACAAAGGCCTTACCCTTATAGTAAGGAGCGTAGTCAAAACGCTGTTTATCGACGTAACCATCGTGCGCGGCGTTTCGGTGCGCCACCTTGGCCCCAAACCCTGTCTGGAAGAAGTCCAGGTTGACGGTGTTAAACGCCGCCCCCTGCTTGCCATAGCCAAGCGCGCCCTTGCTCAGCCAGATCGTGTGATAGTCAAATGAGTAGCTCACGCCGATGTATCTGCCGACCTCATCCGACGGTGGGGTCGCCGCCGCCGACCATGAGCAGGCGGCCAGAACCAGCGAAACCGTTGCCAGTGCCATGCCATGTCTCATCCGCAATACTCCTTCCAACGAAACCAGATTACCGACCGCATAAGAGACGGTCGATTCAGACCACCGCGACCGGCCTCCCTCCCACCAGCGATGATCCAAGTCATCGGCGAATGCCCCGTCCGACGGACACCAGAAAAACACTGATCCTGACAATAAAGCGGCCAGTATAGGCAGACGCCTGCATGAGTCAAGGGTAGAATGTAATATTGTTCAACGGGGCATGCAAAATATTGCCGATATTGGTATTTTGATGGATGGTTCCGGTCGCGTGAAACGTCCGGTAAAATTGGGGCGTCCGGGCCTCGGAGCGGCATCCGGGTATCCAAACGTCAAGATACGCCCCGTCAACGGCAAACTCGGGTACTGAACGGCCGCTCGAAGGCTATGGCGTACAAGTCAAAGAAAGCGAGGTCATTCGACATGCTTATCTGCGAACGAGGCATCGTCAGGTGTGTTGTCGTGGGGATTCTCCTGCTGCCGGCCCTGGTCGGATGCGAGGACCAACACCTCAAGCAGGGAAACATGCACCTGGACGCCAAAGAGTACGACTTGGCGATCGCATTCTATAGCAAGAGCCTGGACAACAATGCAAACAATGCGCAGGCATTTCACAGTCGAGGTCTTGCCTATGTCGGCCGCGGACAATACGCCCAGGCCATCTCCGACTTCACCAAGGCCCTCCAACTTGATCAGGCCAACATCGGAATCAGACAGGATCGTGGGGCGGCTTACCTGGCGATTCAGGAGTACACCCTCGCGATCGCGGACCTGACCAAGGTGCTCGAAAGCAACGACCGGAACCTTGTGGCACTGACCGAACGGGGAAAGGCCTATTTGGAGACCGCACAGTACGACGCTGCGGTTACAGACCTCACAAAGGCCATTCAGATCGATCCCGATGACGCAGGGTTGTATCTGGGCCGGGCGCTGGCCCACACCTACAGGGGCGAGTATGACTCGGCCGAGCACGACTTGACCGCAGTCATCGAGAAGGAGCCTGCCAACGCCCAGGCCTACTCCAGCCGGGGGGCCATGCGCGTTGAGTTGGGCCGGTACGACCTCGCCATCGCCGACCTGGACCGGGCGATAGAACTCGATTCAGGCAATACAGCCAACTTCATCAACCGTGCCAAGGCGTATCGAGCCACGCAGCGCTGTCCGGAAGCCATTGCCGACTGCAACGTCGTGCTGGCGACCCGACCAGGTTCGGTCGAGGCGCTGCGGCAGCGAAGCCTGTGTTATGCGGAGGCCGGGCAATTGGAGAACGTCATCACCGACCTCTCGGCGGTCCTCGCGGCCGCTCCGACGGATGTCGAGTGTCTGCTCGCCAGAGCCAGGGCATATCAGCAACAGGAACAATACAGCCAGGCGATTGAAGACTACACCCGGGCTATCGAGATATCGCCCTCGTCCGAGGCGTATCTCGGGCGGGCCCTCTGTTTTGGTGCTACGGCTCAATATGCTCGGACCATCGAGGACTGCAATGCGGTCATGGCCCAGCAGAACGATTCCATGGAGGCCTACCTCAATCGAGGACGCGCCTATATGGCTCTGAAGCAGTATGCACCCGCGTTGGCCGACTACACGTGGGTCATCGAGAAGCACCCGGATCATATCGAGTCCCGTATTGCGAGGGCTCACGCACTGGCGGCGCTTGACAGAGTGCCGGAGGCGACGGCCGATTGTGACGCCATTCTCGCCGGCGACCCCAACAACATCGACGCCCTGGCCATGCGCGCCGATGCCTACGACATGACCGGCGACTACCACAAGGCCATCGCTGATTATACCCGGATTCTCGAAATCACCCCCGCTGACGCCCAGGCCTACGGCAAGCGGGCCATGTTGTATGTCAAGACCGAGCGTCCCGAAGAGGCAATGAAGGACCTCGACAAGGCCATCGCCGTCAACGACCGTTACGCCCAGGCTTACGCCAATCGCGGCAATCTGCTCCTGATGCAGGGCAGGTACGAGGAGGCGATCACCGACTACAACCGGGCGCTGCGTATGGACCGAAGCAGCGCCCAGGCGTACGGCAATCGAGGCATCGCCAACGCGAGACTGGGAAGGTATGACCAGGCCGTCGAGGACTTCACCCAGGCCATGCAACTGGAGCCGGAAGCCGTGGACTTCTATGTGAACCGCGCCGCCGCGCACAAGGCCAGGGGCGACTACAACGCCGCCGTTGCCGATTACAGCGAAGTGCTCAAGATCGCGCCGGATGATGCGGAAGTCTACTATGCACGCGGCAATATATACGCCCTTCAGGAATCCTACGAAAAGGCCGTCGCCGACTTCGGCAAGGCCTTGGAGTACGAACCCAACAACGTCGATACCCTGATGAGCCGAGCCCTGGTACACAGCCTGACGCAGCAATACGACGCGGCCGTGGCCGATTACTCCGCCGTACTTTCCCAGCAACCGCTCGCCGAGGCATACTGGGGTCGCGCGGACGTATACAGAGCCACCAATGATGCGCCCAAGGCCATCTCAGACGTCGGCGAGGTGATCCGACTACACCCGAACGAACCGGCCGCGTACATGCGACGCGCACACATGCTCCGGGATGCTGGTCGGTACGATGCGGTGATTGCGGATTGTACAACGGCCATTGAGTTGGATTCCTCCCTCCTGGAGGCCTACGAGATGCGAGCGGCCGCGTTGAGCCATGAGAAACGGTACAACGAGGCCATACTGGACTACGCCAAGATTCTCGAAACCCGACCGGATGATCCCGTCACGCTGGTTGAACGGGCCGCCGTTTACTCGGCCAAGGGCGAACACGGCCGGGCGATTGCTGACTGCAACAAGGTACTCGGCAGGAATGCCGGCTCCGTGCAGGCTTACCTCGTCCGAGGCGGGTCCTATCTGGCGCAGGAGCAATACGCCGAGGCCTTGGCAGATTTCAACAGGGTCATTGAAGCCGGAACCGCCACGGCCGAGGTCTACAAGCAGCGGGCCCAGGCATCCATCAAGACCGGCAACTTCGATCTGGCGATTCAGGACTATGACAGGGCGTTGCAGATGGCACCCAATGATGGCAGTATCTTCCTGAATCGCGCGCTGGCGCGCGCCGCGGCCGGTGAGTATGACGCAGCCATCGCTGATTTCAACAAGGCCGCCGAATACACCCCCGAGGATGCCAGAGTCTACTACAATCGCGGGACCGCCTATCTCTTCAAGTCCCGCAATGACCTGGCCATCAAGGATTTCGACAAAGCCATTGAGTTGAATCCCAGGGACGCCGAGTCGTACAGTAACCGCGGCCTGACCTACGCCCGTCTGGACCGCCACGACCTGGCAATCAAAGACTACACGCGAGTCATCGAACTGAACCCTCAGGACCCCATCGCCTACAACAACCGCGCAATTTCTTACTACAGCCTCCAGCAGTACGACAGAGCCTGGGCCGATGTCAAGAAGGCCGAAAGCCTCGGCAGGGTGCATCCCGGCCTGCTCAAGGCGCTTCAGAAGGCTACGGGCCGGACGGAATAGCCCGGCTGCCTGCCCCCACACAAGGCCCTTGCGGGGTGAAATTTCGTTGTGGACGGCCCCGCCGTCGGTATCATGGTGGACTGGATGAAGTTGCACCCGTATGATGCCGACCGTCGGTTGTCATGCTGAGCGAAGCGAAGCATCCGGGCATCGCATGGCATAGGACTCTCATCCAACCGCCGGCAACGTCATCATACGATGTTGTTTACTGAAGCAGGGTTTGTTCACCGTTGATTTGAACCGGCATGGTATTCACGCTGCAAAGATACGTTTTCCGAGAGCTTTTCAAGGTCTTTGCCCTCTCGTCCATAGGCCTTACGCTCATACTTAGTCTGGGCAGCATCCTCCAGCCCGTCCAACAGTATGGCGTCGGTCCCGGCCAGGTGCTCCACCTCATGGGTTACTTCCTGCCCGTGACCCTGACCTTCGTGCTGCCCATGGCCGCCCTGTTCGCCTGTTCCCTCGTCTACGGCCGGTTCGCCGGCGACAACGAACTCGATGCCTGCCGCGCCGGCGGTGTGCATATCATGACCGTGGTCTATCCCGGCCTGGTCCTGGCCATCGCCGTGGCCATCGCCACCCTCTTATTGAGCTTCCACGTCACACCCGCCTTTGTCCAACGCGCCGAAAGATCATTCAAGGACGACGCCCGACAAATCCTCTTCCGAAACATCCAGAGACGCGGCTACTATGCCCTGCCCCCCGACCAAAGGAACATCATCTACGCCGACCAGGTCAGCCCCGCCCAGAACACCCTTTCCGGCGTCGTCCTGGCGCGACTGGCCAAGCAGGGCGCCAATGTCGAGAGAGTCATTACCGCCGAAGCGGCTCGCATCACCTTCAATCCCCACGGGCAGTTCAACGAGGTCGAGGTCAAGGCCTACAACACCTTTCAGATCGACGCACAGGACGAAAGCGGCGCCGGCGCTGAATGGCTCTCACTGACCTTCGAATTCGGATCCCTGCTGGCCGATGAAATCAAGTTCAAGAGCCTTGATGAAATGAAACGCATCCGCCTCAACCCCATCGAATTCCACCCCGTCGCCCGACTCAGCCGTGAAATCTATGCCCAGACCATAGCCGGACTGCTCGCCCAGGATATCCGCACCACGCTCGAAGCCGGACGGGCCTACCGCCTCCATAGCGGCAGCGAAATCGTCGAATTCACCGCCTCTCGGTGCGGACCCCGTGAAGACAAACGCATTGAGTTGCTCGGCGATATCGTCGTCGACCAGTACGAGGCCGACACACGTCGCAAGATCGCCTCACTGACCTCGGCAAAGGCGTTCCTCCATCTCGAGGGCGACGAACTCTGGCCGACGCTGACATTGGATGTATATAACGCCCGTCTCAATGACTCGGCGTTCCTCAAAATGCGACACCTCGTTCGAAGCCTCGTGCTGCCGACAAGCATTGAGGCAACCATGGCCCAGTTCAAGACCGAAGACAACCGTCTTCAGCCCGCTGCACTCAAAAGGGATATCCCCCAATTGGCCCAGAGCACGACCCGCGATCTCAAACGCCGAAAGCTCCAACTCGCCATCATCATGAACGCCGCCCTGCTCGACATCAAGAGCGTCCTCCATTCGCGTCTCGTTTTTGGCCTGGGGTGCGTGCCCATGATCCTCATCGGCATCGGCCTCGGCATCGTCAAACGCGGCGGCCACCTGCTCAGCGCCTTCGGCATCAGTTGCCTGCCCGCCGCCATGCTTATCGTCTGCATCATGAGCGGCAGGCAGATCATCGAAAACGTCAAAGCCCAGGCATCCGGAACGCTCGTCATGTGGGGCGGCCTGGGTATCCTGTGCGTCTTCGTGCTGGCCATATACGCCAGACTTTTCAGAACTTAGCACGAATGCTCCAAATCCCAAACAGGCGCCAATGACCCAAATGTCAAACGGCCCTCCACGCTGTGCGCCGGCGTTTGGGATTTGGTGCCTGGAATCTTAACTCTGCAATGAAGATACTCGACCGCTACATCGCCAAGAACTTCATGGTCGGATATATGATCTCGTTCCTCGTCCTCATCGGCCTGCGGATCATCATCGACCTGTTCGTCAACCTCGACGAATTCACCGAGCAGAAGGCTCTGACCGCCGCCGATGTCCTCAGGAACATCGTCACTTTCTACGGAATCAACACAGCACTGTACTTCCGCGACTTCGCCGGCATGATCACCGTCGTCGCCGCCGCCTTCTCGCTCGGCAAGATGGTCCGCCAGCATGAACTGGTCGCCGTGATGGCCTCCGGCGTCAGCCTCAAGCGAGTCATCGGCCCCATCGCTCTGCTTTCACTGGTCCTGACGGGCGTCCTCGTCGTGGATCAGGAACTGGTCATCCCCCACATGGCCGAAGAACTATCGAGAAGCCAGGACGAGATCGCCGGCCAGAAGGCTTTCTATGTCTGGTTCATGCCCGACGGTCAAAACGCGCTCATCTGCGCCGGGTTCGACGCCAAGACATCCACGCTCATCACCCCAACTATTATCACCCGCGAGCCCGCCGCCCGGCCCGGCGTCTGGAACATCACCGGACGGATCGTCGCCGACAGCGCCGTCTACGATGAGGACCAGGGCAAATGGAAGCTCGTCAACGGCCTCTACGCACGCAAGGACTCGCCCGTCGGCGCCCTCGTCGTGGCCGAATACGACTCCGGAGACCTGACCCCGCGAGAGATCGTCATCCGCCGCAAGGCCAACAACACCATGCTCATGAGCAGCCGACAGATCGCTCAACTGGCCGCCCAGAAGACCCGCGTCAAGGATCTCGCGCAGCTCTACAGCCAGAAACACTTCCGCATCACCGATCCAATCATCAACTTCACCATGCTCATGGTCAGCCTCCCGATTCTCGTCTGCCGCGACCCACGCACCATGAAATCCGCCACCATGGTCAGCTTTCTCCTGACCACCGCCTGTTTCGTCACCGCCTTCATCTGCAAGATATGCGCCACCGAGGCCCTCTTTGACAGGGTCATGCCCGAACTCTGGGCCTGGATGCCCGTGATCGTATTCATGCCCATCGCGTTCATCGAACTCGATTCGATGAAGACATAACCGGCCCGGAGCATCCCGCCGATTCAAGACCGGCGACGGCCCGGCCTTACGACGGATCCTGCATGCTCAGTGCCTCGCCGTCATGCACGGCCCGGCGGATTTCTCTATTGATGCGCACGCTGCACCAGCTCTTGCCGCACATTGAGCAGTAATCGGCGCCCATCAGCTCCTCGCCGCCGCCCTGGCACGCCTGGCGATGCATCCGGTCGGCCGTTGTCGGGTCCAGCGCCTCGGCCAGATGCCGCTCCCAGTCCAGGTTCGCCCGCGCGATGCTCAGACGCCGATCCCGCTCCGCCGCCCCCGGCAGACCCCGCGCCACGTCGCCCGCGTGCGCGGCGATCTTGGAGGCGACCACCCCGATCCGCACATCGTCGGCATCCGGCAGCCCCAGATGCTCCCGCGGCGTCACATAGCACAGGAATGACGCCCCGTAGAATGCCGCCGCCGTTCCCCCGATCGCCGACGTAATATGGTCATACCCCGCCCCGATATCCGTTACCAGCGGCCCGAGCACATAGAACGGCGCCCCCTTGCAGACCTCGCGTTGAATCTCCATGTTGTACTGAATCTGGTCGAACGGCACATGCCCCGGCCCCTCCACAATCACCTGGCAGCCGTTATCCCAGGCCCGCTGCGTCAGTTCGCCCAGCGTCCGCAACTCGGCCAACTGCGCCTTGTCCGTCGCGTCCGCTATCGCCCCCGGCCGCAGGCCATCGCCCAAGGAGAAACACACGTCGTACTGCCGCATGATTGCGCACAGCTCGTCAAACAACTCATGGAACGGATTCTGCCGTCCGTGGTGCAGCATCCACTTGGCCAGCAGTGCCCCGCCGCGGCTGACAATCCCCGCCACACGCCCCTCCAACAGCGGCAGGTGCTCGCGCAGGACGCCGGCGTGGATCGTAAAGAAGTCCACCCCCTGCCTGGCCTGCTTCTCGACCGTCTCCAGAATCAACTCATGCGTGATCTCTTCGACGGTCCGCCCCTCGATCACCTGATACACCGGCACCGTCCCAAAAGGAACCGGACACCGGGCAAGCAATTGCTGCCGCACCTCGTCGAGACCGACCCCCGTGCTCAGGTCCATCACCGCATCAGCCCCGACCTCCAGGGCCGCGTCAAGCTTGTCGATCTCGGCGTCAAGCGTCGAACGCACGCTGCTGGTCCCGATATTGGCGTTGACCTTCGTCGTCAGGACCCGCCCGATGCCCGCCGGACGCAGCCCACCCTGCAGATGCAGCCGGTTCGCGGGAATCGCCACGCGCCCGGCCGCCACCTCCTCCCGCAGCAAATGTACATCGACCCCCTCGGCCGTCGCCACGCTGCGCATCTCATCCGTAATCCGACCGCCCTGGGCGGCCTGCAACTGTGTCATCATCAATCCTGCAAGAAAATATGCACGCCCTTCTTATTCGATACGACAATATCCAGCCTGCCGTCGCCGTTCATATCCACCACCTCGAACTGCGTTCCAACCCCCGAATCATCGTCGAAGACATGCGGTATGGACTCCACCTTGCCCTTTTGGGGCCGCCGCAACTCGATCCAGTACATCATCGCCGGGTCCTTGCCGCCGGGGTCGTTGCCGTTGTGTGCATAGTGCCGCTTGCCCGTTACCAGGTCCATAACCCCATCGCCGTTGAGGTCCACCAGACGAATCGCATGAGGCTGGCTGTAGTCCTTGAATATCTCATGCTGCACAAATTCCACGCCCGTGTCGAGGGCATCTTGCCCTCCCGTAGCACGGGCATCCTGCCCGTGTGCGCCAATCTGCTCGAACCACCATATCCCATAGTTGTGGGCGCTGCTGGTTATCACGTCGTTATCCCCATCCCCATCCACGTCATAAACCAGCATATCAGCACAGGCAGGCCCCAATTGCGCGGGATGGAACTGCCAATTCTCCTGCGTCCGGTCCCGCGGCGCCTTCCACCAGCCCTCGGTGGTCAGCACGTCGTTTCGCCCATCCGCATCGACATCCCCGACCCCCAACCCGTGGCTGAACTGCTGCGTGCCCGGCGCATCGGGCCCGGCCGCGATCTTGTGCATATTCCACGGCCTCGTCGGGTCCTCCGGGATGCTGAACCACGCCATAATCCCCGCCGGCCGCACCCCGAACACCAATACCGGCCTGCCGTCACCCAGCAGGTCCAGGAACACCGGCGTCTCATTGCAGGCGCTATCGGCGACCTTGTGCTCCTTCCAGTGCCCCGGCTTGTTTTGGGGGTTCTCATACCACAGGCACGGCCCGCCCGGCATCCCGATTACGATCGAATCGACCCACCCGTCGCCGTTGACATCCTGCGCGAAATTGGCGAAGCAATTGCTGTAACCCGTGTTGCCGTCATACGTTCCGACCGGCCGCACCTCGTGCATCGTCCAGTCCGGCGCCTCGTACCAGACATCGCCCACCAGCACATCCAGCTTACCATCGCGGTTCACATCCCCCACCGCCACCCCCTCGGCCCGGAACACCCGATCCAGCACGACCTTCTTGAAGCCGACCTCCCGCCCGGACGCCCCGCCAACACCGGCGAGCGCCAACAACACCACTGTTACAGTCCTGACCATGTTTGCATATCTCCATGAAGAAAAATGGCATGACCCAAACAAGACTGCCGCATTATACCACCCCCGGCCCAGATTGAAAACCACCGCCTCGCCCACAGGGGCAGCCCAGGGATCAGGGTCAGGGGTCAGGTCGCTATCCCGCCCGCTCGTAGGGGCAGCCCCCCGTGGCTGCCACCCCGTGTCGAGGGCGTCTCGCCCTCGCGTAGCATGGGCATCCTGCCCATGAGTAACACGGGCATCTTGCCCGTGTACCGTGCCGCGGGCATCCTGCCCACGCGTAAGAAATCCGTTGCGAAAAACGGCTCCGCCCCATCCCAGCCCCGCATCTGTCATGCCGGACTCGATCCGGCATCCAGACTCCCGGATACCCAGACCGCCTACCCCGCGCACTACGCAATACGACCATCGCCGCGGGCGACTCAACCATCTTCAAACGCGATGCGGAGAATCTCCCGCACGACCTTATCGAGATTCAGAAGTATCTCATGATTCGCTATGCGCACTACCTGCCATCGCCTCATGGCCGCCCACTCCCCCCCACCGCTTGTCATGCTGAGTCCGGGCGCGCCGGGAAAGCATCTGGGC
>DDXG01000195.1 GCA_002347125.1 Phycisphaerales bacterium UBA2266 | reverse complement strand
GGCTGCCTCGGGCTCCCTGGACCCGTCCCATGTCATCATGGCCACGGGCGTGCCCGTGGAGAACGCCCACGGCTCGGTGCGCATCAGCCTGGGCCGCGAGAACACCATGGAAGACGTGCAGTACATGCTGCACCACCTCCCCATCATCATCGACCGCATCCGGACCATGTCCCTTGCGTACAGGAGAAGATAAATGGCCAAATGGACATACTCAGACAAGGTCAAGGACCACTTCATGAACCCGCGCAACATCCTGCGCGAGGACAACGAGGCGGAGTACCACGGCATCGGCCTGACGGGGAACATCAAGTGCGGCGACGAGATGATGGTCTACATCAAGGTCGACCCCGCGACCCTCACCATCACGGACTGCAAGTGGCGGACCTACGGCTGCGCCAGCGCCATCGCCAGCAGCTCGGTCCTGACCGACCTGATCCGCGGCAAAACGCTGGAAGAGGCCCTGAAGGTGACGAACAAGGATATCGCCGAAGAACTCGGCGGGCTGCCGGAGCAGAAGATGCACTGCTCGGTAATGGGCCGCGAGGCGCTGGAGGCGGCGATTGAGAATTACCGCAGCGGCGGGACCCGAAAGCACGAGCTGGAAGGCCACGTGGTCTGCACCTGCTTCGGCGTCACGGACAAGGAGATCGAGCGGGTCGTCGAGGAGAACGACCTGGCGACGGTCGAGGAGGTGACCAACTACTGCAAGGCCGGCGGCGGGTGCGGCGGGTGCCATGGAGAGATCGAGCGAATCATACAGCGGGTGCAGGGCGCCAGGACGGCCCGTCCACACGGCGCGCCCGCGAAACGTCCGGCCAAGCTGACCAACATTCAGAAGATCCGGCTGATCGAACAGACCATTGATGAGCAGGTGCGTCCGGCGCTTCGCGCCCACGGCGGAAACATCGAGCTGGTGGACGTCGTCGGCGATAAGGTCATCGTCGCCTTCCGCGGCATGTGCGCGCAGTGCCGGCTGACGGAGTTCACGATGAAGGACGTCGTCGAAGCGAAGCTCCGGGAGTTCGTCAGCGAGGAACTCTATGTGGAAGAAGACGCCGACTCGGCCGGCGAACCTCATGCCCATCGGGAATAACCCATGAAGACCATTTACCTTGACAACAACGCCACCACGCGGGTCGCCGACGAGGTCTTCGAGGCGATGAAGCCGTTTCTATGCGAACTCTACGGCAACCCCTCCAGCATGCACACATTCGGCGGACAAGTCGGACGCAGTATCCGCACGGCCCGCGAACAGGTCGCGTGGCTGCTGGGATGTGATCCTTCGGAGATCGTTTTCACAAGCTGCGGCACCGAGAGCGACAACGCCGCCGTCAAGGGGGCCCTTGCGGCCGCACCGCACAAACGCAAGGTTATCACCAGCCGCGTGGAGCACCCGGCCGTCTTGAGCGTCTGCCGCGATCTGGAGCATCACGGCTACCTGGTGGTGGAAATCGGCGTCGATAAGGACGGGCGGCTCAACATGGATGAGCTTCGCAGGGAAGCCGACGACAACACGGCCCTGATCACGATCATGTACGCCAACAACGAAACCGGCGTGGTCTTTCCGGTCGAGGAGATCGCCGACCTGGCGGCCGAACGCGGCATTGTCTTTCACACCGACGCCGTCCAGGCCGTCGGCAAGATTCCGCTGAATCTGGCGCGGACCCGCATCGATATGCTCAGCCTCTCCGGGCACAAGCTCCATGCCCCCAAGGGCATCGGTGCGATGTTCGTCCGCAAGGGTACGCGGGTGTCGCCCTTTATGCTGGGCGGCCATCAGGAGGGCGGGCGGCGCGCCGGCACCGAGAACGTCGCCGGGATTGTCGCCATTGGCAAGGCCTGCGAACTGGCGGCCGCCAACATCACCGACGAGAATGAACGGGTCCGCCGGTTGCGGGACCGGCTGGAGGACGCCATACTGGCGACCTGCCCCGACTGCCGCGTCAACGGCGACCGCGAGAATCGCCTGCCCAACACAACGAACATCAGCTTCGAGTATATCGAGGGCGAGGCGATATTGCTGATGTTGGACCGCTACGGCATCTGCGCCAGCAGCGGCTCGGCATGTACCTCCGGCTCATTGGAGCCCAGCCACGTGCTGCGGGCAATGGGCGTGCCCTTCACCGCCGCCCACGGCTCCATTCGATTCAGCCTCAGCCGCTACAACACACAGGCCGAGATGGACTTCGTCGCCGAGAAACTCCCCCCCATCGTCAACCACCTTCGGGAACTGTCGCCGTTCGTAACAAGGTAGTACGACACAGAACTCCACACTCCGCACATGCTGCGTCGGTGGATCGGCTTTGGGTTTTGCGTTGTGCCTTTGGGTTCTTGCTCTTCAGTTTGCCGTTTTGTATCCGGCGGCATTTTTTTCTGCGGGGACTCCCTTGTTTGTCGCGCACGAGCGCCTGTAGAATGGCCGTCGTTGTGCAGGCACGATGAGAATGCACCCTTTTTAGGAGCACACGCCATGTATAAGACCCATTCAGTCACACGCCGACAGTTGCTCAAGGGCTCGGCCGCGGTGGCGGCGTTCACGATTGTGCCCAGGCGGGTGCTCGGCGGAGCGGGCAATACGCCGCCAAGCGAGACGTTCGGGGCGGCGCTGATCGGTTGCGGCGGCCGGGGCAACGGCACGTTTGAAGGACTCGGCCCCGGCGTCGAGAAGCGGGCCATCTGCGACGTGCGGTTCGTCGGCAAGGTGGACAACAAGATGGTCTACACGGATTTTCGCCGCGTGCTGGAGCGCAAGGACATCGACCTGGTGGCCATCGCCACGCCGCCGCACTGGCATGCCCTGATCTCGATCGCGGCGATGGAGGCCGGCAAGGACGTACTGTGCGAGAAGCCCATGACGCGATTCATCGCCGAAGGCCGGGCCGTGGTCGAGGCCGCCAAACGCTACAAGCGGATATTCCAAATCGGCACGTACGGCCGATTCGGAAGCAGCAAGAACCCCGGCAATATCCTGACGCATAAGATTATGCGCAGCGGCCTGCTCAAGGACTGCAAGGGCGTGCACATCAAACGCGGGGGCCTGAAAGTGCAGGAGTGGAGCGGCATGGTCAACGCGCAGCCGCAGCCGGTGCCGAACTGGCTGGACTGGGACATGTACTGCGGGCCGTCACCGCTGCGGCCGTTTCACCCGCATCGCTTCGGCGGTTCGCACCGCGGATACTGGGATTACGAGGGCGGCGGCCTGTCGGATATGGGCCAGCACCATTTCGACCCGATCGTCTGGACGTTCGGCAAGGACGACACGAGCCCCGTGGAGATTGAACCCTATGCCCCGCCGGCCCACCCCGAGGCGTGCGGCATGTGGGGCTGGGTGGAGATGAAATACGCCGACGGGTTGACGTTCGTGGTCGAGAGCCAGGAATGGGGCGAGCCCTACACGCGCAAGCAGGAGCGCGGGGTCAGCCTCAGCGACCTGGGCGAAGAGGACCAGCAGAAGATCCGCCGGATGTCTGATCCACAGCCGCTGGTGGACTTCCCGACGGCGATACGGACGCGACAGCAGCCCGGCGGACATGCCGAGGCCGCGCATCGGACAATGACTCTGATGCACCTGGCGAACATCGCCATCCGGACCGGCCACAAGCTGCAATACGACCCCATTGCGGAGCGGTTCATCGACGATGAGGAGGCCAACCGTCTGGCCTATCAGCCGATGCGGGCGCCGTGGCACCTCTAGCCGTGCCGGTCGAACCCATTACGAAATCCACCCATTGTGATAAGGGATATAACCATGGCAGATGTGAAATCCGATGTCGAGCGTCTCGTCGGACAGCTTCCGAATCCGGATGAGAAGGGGATGCTCAGCAGTATAGACAAGAAGGCGGTCGATGAGATCACGCAGGCCCTGTGGGCCGGCGGGCGGGACTCGATCCTGGCGTTGATGGATATGCTCGTTGAGCCCGGCAAGGGCGACGACCACAAGGCCCACTATGCGTTTCATTGCCTCGTGCTGTACGCTTGCAGGCAACAGCGCCCTCAGCGGCGGCAGTTCACGGAGATGGTCGCCGAGCAGATTGGAAGCGGCCGGCCGAAGGCGGTGCGCGGGTATCTGATCCGCGAGCTGCAATTCTGCGGCGGCCGCGGGGCGGCAGAGGTCCTGGGCAACGCGCTGGCCGATGCCGACCTGGTGGATGATGCGGCCGCGACTCTGACGGCCATCGGAGGGCGACCCGCGATTGAACAACTGCGTGCGGCTCTGCCGAATGCCGCGGGCCGGGCGAAGCTCGTGATCCTGCAGAGTCTGTGCGTCCTGGCCGATGCAGAGTCGGCCGCCGCCATGAAGCAGGCGTTGGCGGATGAGGACCGCGAGGTGCGGCTGACGGCCGCCTGGGGTCTGGCCAATATCGCCGATGCAGGGGCCGTTGAGGCCGTGCTCAAGGCCGCCGACACGGACGCCCCCTACGAACGGATCAAGGCAACACAGGCATGCATAGTGATGGCCGAGAAGCTGGCGGCCAAGGGCGACAAGACCTCCGCGGCCCGTATCTACAAGCACCTGGTTCAGACGCGAACCGGCGACGGCGAGGCCTATGTCCGGGATGCCGCTCAAGAGGCTCTGGCATCCCTTGAGGCCTGATCGACGCCCGGCATCCATAGCTTCTGTAATTGCGTAATTACGAACAAGACCGCACCCGACCACTCGTCGTGTGTCGCGTGTTGTCTGTCGCAATCACAACCGACAGCTTTCGGAGGCCCTGTTATGCGGACAATCGCAGTGGCAGTGATTTCGGTGGCGTGCGTGAGCATCCTGGCATTCGGGCAGGAGCGGGATTTCTCGCCTGGGCCGCAGGAGCAGCAGTTGCCCCGGGCGATGCATTCGCCGATGGCGGCGCGGCCGGTCGTGCGGGTCGGGCTGGATGAGGGCGATCTGCGGGGGACGGACAACCGCGTCTTACAGGCCGCAGTTGATTATGTGGCGGCCCTAGGCGGCGGGACCGTGGAGATCGGGGCCGGCCGTTTCGTCATGTACGATTCGCTGCATCTGCGAAGCGGGGTGACGGTTCGCGGCGTCAAGGGCAAGACCCTCCTGGCAAAGGCCGATTCCGTGCTATCGAAACTGGGCCTCGACGGGGATTTCGGAGAGCAACAGGTTACCGTACAGGACGCCAAGGGTTTTGAGGTCGGATACGGCGTGGCCGTGTGGGACGATGGGGCCGGGGGCTTTCATACGACGGTGGCGCGGATTACGGGCAAGAGCGGAAACACCTTCTCCATCGACCAGCCCCTGATGGCGGACTGCATGGTCGCCAACAACGCCCGGGCGGCGACGGTCTTTCCGGTGGTCAGCGGTTATGACACGCAAGGGGTGAAGGTCGAGAATCTCACCATAGAGGGTAACAAGGCGGGCAACGCACCTCTGAATGGCTGCCGTGGGGCGGGCATCTTCCTCTATCGCGGATTCGGGACGGTGATTGAGGGCTGCGAGGTGCGCGGGTACAACGGCGATGGAATCAGCTTCCAGCAGTCCAACGACGTCCAGGTCATCGACTGCGTAAGCGAGGACAACGCGGGCCTGGGGCTGCACCCCGGCAGCGGCTCGCAGCGGCCGGTGATCCGCGGGTGTACCGCCAGGGGCAACGATACCGATGGGCTGTTTCTCTGCTGGCGCGTGCGGCATGGGCTGTTCGAGGACAATCGGCTGGAAGGCAACGGGCGGTTCGGCATCAGCATCGGACACAAGGATTCGGACAATCTGTTGCGTCGCAACACGGTGCGGCTCAACGGGCAAAACGGTGTGTTTTTCCGCAATGAGTCGTTGGGAATGGCCGCCCATCGCAACCGCCTGGAAGACAACTTGATCGAAGACAACGGCATCGGCGGCAAGTACGCGGGCATTCGCATTCGCGGATTCACGAACGACCTGGTGTTCAAGGGCAATGTGATCCGCGATACCCGCCCGGCCGGGCAGCGGACCCAGGTCATTGGCATTGAGATCGAGGAGAACGTCGGGGAGGTGGTGATGAGTGGGAACAAGATCGAGGCGGAGACGGAAATCAAGGATAGTCGATAGTCGTTAGTCGTCAGTGGACGGCCGGCGCCCATACGGGACGCTAAATACCAAATACTGAATACTGGATACTAAAAATGAACCGGCGCGAATTTGTAAAGACCGTTATGGGAGCGGCGGCGTTTGCGGGTGTGTGGGCGCGGCGTGGGTATGCGGCGAATGAGAGGGTCATCATCGGTGCGATGGGGCTGGGCGGACGCGGAACGTACCTGGCGCAGGCGTTCGCGGGGCGGGCCGACTGCGAGCTGCGATGGCTGTGCGACGCCGACGGGCGGCGGTTGACGCGAGCGGCCTCGTCCGTCGGCCAGGTCCAGAAGGCCGCCGCCAGGACAACGCAAGATTTCCGCGAGATTCTGGCGGACAAGGACGTGGACGTCCTGATCAACGCGACCCCGGACCACTGGCATGCCCTGGGTACAATCATGGCCTGCCAGGCGGGCAAGGACGTGTACGTGGAAAAACCCATGGCGCACAACATCTGGGAGGGCCGCAAGATGGTCGAGGCGGCGGCGAAATACGAGCGGGTGGTGCAGGTGGGGATGCAGACCCGCAGTGGGCCGTACGCGCAGCAGGTCAAAGAGTACATCGCCGCCGGCAAGATAGGCAAGGTACACATGGTCCGGGTATATAACATGATGCAGCACCCGCGAATGAGGCCGCCCAGCCCGGGGCCGGAGCCCGATGGCCTGGCCTACGATATGTGGTGCGGGCCGGCCGCCAAGCCGTCCTACGACCCGAACCGCTACTGGCTGGCGATGCGGGAGTATAGCTGCGGACCCATTCCCGGCGACGCCGTGCATCAGTTGGACCTGGCCAGGTTCATCATGGGCGACCCGGCATGGCCGAAGGCGGTCTCGGCGACGGGGGGTATCGTGTCGCTCAAGGATGGACGCGACACACCCGACACGCAGGCGGCGATCTACGAGTACGAGAACATGACGCTGCTGTTTCAGGGGTCGCTGTGGACGCCTTACATGAAGAAGATACCGGTGGCGATCCGCGACTCGGATGCGTTCCCGGACTGGCCGTTCTGTGCGACGAAGATCGAGGTGCTGGGAGAGGATGGATACATGTACGTCGGCCGCCACGGCGGAGGTTGGGTGGCCTACGACGCCGACGGCAAGCTCGTAGCCAGCGGATACGGGCGGCAGGCGGACAAAGAGCACCAAGATAATTTCATCGATTGCGTGCGGACGCGCAAGCAGCCAAACGCCAACGCCGAACAGGGCCACTATTCAGTGGGCCTGTGCCACCTGGCCAACGCATCGTTCTACGCCGGCAACCAGCGGCTCCAGTTCGATGCGGGTACGGAGACCTTCCCCAACTGCCCGCAGGCGAACAAGGACTTGCGGCGGACGTACCGCGCGCCCTGGGTAGTACCTGACAACGTCTGATACCGGCCCCTACCGTGATGTCCGGACGCCGCCACGGACGGTGCCAAGCCAGGCCCGAGCCATAAGCGATGTGCCCGCCATCGTGGCGTGGACGCCGTCGCTGGCCCAGTGCTGTGGCGGGGCAGCATTGACGGCCCCGTCGAACACGGTCTGATAGGGGACGAAAGTGGCTTGGAACTTGTCGGATACGCGCCGGGCAGCCGCACGGATGGCACTGAACTCGGGGAACCATCTGTCGTTTACGGCGCCGCAGCGAAGGACGAACGGTTCGCAGATGACGAGCTTGATGTCGGGCAGGACCTTCTTCGTACGATCCAGGAGGGCGAGATAGTCGTTTTCGTACTTCTCGACGGTGCCGTCATACTGGCCGTCGAGTTTGTGCCACATATCGTTGACGCCGATCAGGATGCTCAGGACGTTGGGCTTGAGGTCGAGGCAATCCGCCTGCCAGCGTTCGGCGAGCTGGTAAACCTTGTTGCCGCTGATACCGCGGTTGTAGAGCTTGACCCCGGGGCCGCAGTCGGCCAGGACCTGGCAGGCGATGAGGAAAGCATAGCCGCGGCCCAGGGCGGATACGTCGTTGGCGTTGCCCTGGCGGTTGCGGTCGCGCCAGGCATCGGTAATGGAATCGCCCTGGAAGAGCACGACGTCATCGGGCTTGATCAGGGCGTACGCTCGACGGTCGCGCTGCCCGGTGGACTCGGCGGCGAGCGATTGCGAGTTTGCCGTGAGTGCACCGGCCGAGGCGGCCGCCAGTCCGGTCAGGAAGGTTCGACGTGTGGAGGCATTCTGTTGTCCGGCCATTCTATACTCCTTCATTTCGTGGTTAGTCATTCGTGGCTGGTGGCTCGTAAGCCGCCTGTCACAAGTTGTGCATCGTGAGTCGTGAGTCGCCGGTCAGATTATATCAATTCCGCCGCGGTTGTGGGAATCCATCCGTCGCTACCGTCGGGCAGACGGATGTGGAAGTAGTCGCGTCGCTGCTCGACAAGCTCGAATTCAAGACCGGCATGAAGCGGCTCCTTGAAGCTGGGGGCGGCATCGGGCCAGTCGGCCTGGCGGGCGACAACTTCATCGGCCACAATGACACCCTCGACGCGATGGGCCCCTGTCACGACACCTGTAACCACGGAGGCGGCCATGCACAGGGTCAGGACGGCGGCCAGAGCAAATACGATGGACGAGGGACGATGGACGTGGGACGATATGCGGGGGGCTATGCGCAGCGTCAGCGACAGGCACGCGACCGCGAAGAAGATGCAACCAAGGCAAAAGCGGGTCTTGAGTGAGAGATCATAGTGCCAGAAGAACAGGGTCTGGAGCACCCGTTGCTCGGTCCGAACCTGGACCGTATCGAGCCGCCGGCCGCGGGCGAAGGCAAGGTTCTTGCGGATGTCGCGGCTGGACCGGTCGAGGACCTCGGCGCGGCGGTAGTTGAGGATGGCCCGGCCGACATCGCCCTTGAGCAGGTGGGCATTGGCGAGGTTGTAGTAGAGCATGGGGTTGCGGACCCCGCCGACATCGATGATGCGCTCATAGCCGAGAATGGCCTGTTCGTAGAGGCGATTAGACTGCTCGGTGTCGGTCTGGGCGTTGGCTCGTCGGAAGGCGTCGTTGGACTGCACAAAGAGCTCCGTCATTTCCTGGCGGGTCATCGCAGCGGCGGACACGGCGCCGACACCGAGCAGACAGAACACGATAATGGCGGAGCGAAGGGTCATTTGCGGGTCTTTGCGTCGATTCGGCGGATCAATTCGAGGACTTCAGCGACTCCGGCGTCATCCACGGCGGCCTGAGCGGGGGCATAGCGCGAGGCCTCGTATTGCGCCATGATGTCTCTGTAGCGCCCGGCCGCGTCGACATCGCCGCCGGCCTGGTGTATGATCCGGCAGCAGTCATCGGCGGTCAGCGAACCGGGCACTCTGTCAAAGCAGTCCCCGACGTACTGCCGCATGGCCTCGACCATCTCCGCCGGTCGCTCGGACCCGGAGGCGGCCAGGACGGTCTTGAGCCTTCGGGCGGCTACAGCGCGGGCCTTGCGGCGGCGGGCGGCGGCCTGCTTGCGGGGGTCGTTTCGACCCAGCACCCTTGCGCCGGCGCTGGCCAACAGCGCAATCAGCGGACCTGCCCAGAGCAAGCCGTAGGCCGGGCTGACAAGCGCGGCCAACGGCGAGAAGGTGCGGTCGACCAGGCAGTCAGGGTCTTCATAGTTGGCGCTGATGCCCTGGCGGATGGCCTCGACTTCCTTACTGAGGGTAACGGATTGGCGCCCCTCGATGTCGGCCCCGGTAAGAATGCGGGTATGGGCCACTTCAAGGGGGATCGGCCTTGTCCTTGCGACAACGTACCGGCCCTTCGTCGGGCTGAAGTGCGGCAGTTCGATGGAGGGAATCTCCGTGACGGAATCGTTGTTGGCCCGCAGGGTTTGCGTGAAGACCTTGAAGCCGTTTTCGACAACGGGGGAGGCCTGCTGGTCGGGTATCTTGAAGTCCTTGGCCGGACCGCCGACGCCAGACAGGTCCGGCCACTGCACCGGCTTGAGGAAGCCCCCGGCGACCTTGATCATCAGGGTGATGGGATCACCGACGTTGACCTTCGTAACCGAGGCCTCGGCCGTTATTTCGTAATCGCCGACGAGTCCGTAGAAGCCAGCGGGCCTGCCTTCTTCGGGCAGGGGTCTGACGGTCAGACTACTCGGTTGGGAGCGGACCTGAAATCGTTTGTACTGCGTCTGCGAACCAAAGAAGCTGAAATCATCGAAGAAGGGGTCGCGCGAACGGGTGCGGCCGACAGCCATGTCGGTCGAAACAGTAACCGGCTCAATGGCAAAGGTCCCCGGTCTTTGCGGCAGGAGGATGTTTCGAAGCGTAAACAGCTCCGCCCGGCGGCCCTTATGGACGGTGGTCTGCTGGGTGACGATCATTGTGACGCCGGGGGCCAGTTCCGATTGGCTAGCGCCGGCCGGGACGGTATCGGGCATCTCAAGGCGGAAGGCATCGTTCGCCAGGACAGGGATATTGAACTGCGAATTGCGTATGTCCTGACCGACGAAGAAGCGGACTGCCAGCTCCACGGGCTGGCCCACATAGCACTGTGAAGGCGTCACGGCAATCTCGACATCAAGCAAGTCGGTCGTGCCCGGCTCAGCGATGTTCAGGGTGACAGGCTCGGTGCGATAGGTCCTGCCCTGGACGACAACGGAAACGCTCGGCAGCGTGATACGCCCGGCAGCCGGGGCGGTCAGCAGGTATGTCATGGCGATGCGTTCGATAACCTGCGTTGATGAGCGGCCATTGATAATCTGTGTAACGGTCCGAGAGAGGTCCTGCACGCCGGCGCTGCGGGGATTCCACGGGCTCAACGGGGCCGTGTCCACCTGGCCGGCCTGGCGGATGCCGTCGATGACGATGTGATACTGGAAGTCCTCGCCCGCGTAAACATCCCGGGCGGTGTCGACCTGGGCGCTGACGCGAACATT
>DDXG01000185.1 GCA_002347125.1 Phycisphaerales bacterium UBA2266 | reverse complement strand
TACTTGTCCGCCGCGATCTGATCTTGGAGCGGGTGCTGAGACGTGCTCACACCATCGGCGGCCGCCTGTTTGGGGCCTTGGGCGTTCTGTTCGATGCTGTCCTTGAGGTCTACTGTCATAGTTGCAGGGGCTGGANNCCGCGTCAGGCGTATGAAACCCGACAGCCCACCATCCCGATGTACATCGGGATTCCCTGCAATGACCCGACCGAAGTCGGGAACAACCGAATCCGCGCAAAAGAAAAGGCCACGCGGGTACGTGGCCCCACGTGGCCGATTCTTGTATCGCGGCGGGAGCGACCCGACGCGACGCGGTATTCAGTTGTCTACGTTAGAGTATCACTGTATCAACGCGATGCAAGGGATTTTTTCGTAATCGCAGACACACTATGCCATATATGGCATTGGCGGCGCACTTTTCCCAAAAAATTTCGGCGCTCGCTTCGCTCGGGCAAAGGGTAAAAAGGACAAAAACCAAAGGGTTATAAGTCCAGGGCAACACGCAGGCCGAAGTGGCTGTAGCGAGTGTCGGGCCAGGCGCCGCGGTACGCCACGCGGCAGTAGTCCGCATGGTGGGTCCAATCGCCGCCGCGCAGAACACGGTACGAGCCACCTGTCGGGCCCATGGGATTGCTGGAAGGACTGGAACTGTAATACGAACTGGAATACCAGTCGTTGCACCACTCCCAGACGTTGCCCGCCATGTCATACAGGCCGTAGCCGTTGCCTCCGTTTGTCGTCTGGTAACTCGTTGCACTGCCCGGCCAGTTGTATGCGGATTTGTACTGGAACGTCCCGTCGAAGAAACCCACCGGCGATGTGTAAGGATTCATCCCGTCGTCCCACAGGGGGTGGTAGCCCTCATAGGGGTTGACATCGTAGGAGTAGTATGGATGCCCTTCTCGCCAGGAGCTCCGGTAGTTCGCCTGGCTGTGAGTGATGGTGTCGCCCCAGGGGAACCGCTTGCCCGACAGACCACCCCGCGCCGCATATTCCCATTCGGCCTCCGTCGCCAGACGAACACCGTTACGCAGTGGGTAGATCGGCAGGAGCGTCGAACTGTCGTAGCAGAGTTGTTTGCCCAACTGCTGGCTCCGCCAGTTGCAGTAGGCCGCCGCCCCGTACCAGGTTACACTCACCATCGGATCGTTGACCATGCTCCGCCCGCCCTTGGTCCTGACGCTGAACACGCTGCCACTGTAGGCGATCTGACTGTAGGAGCTGGATGTGGAGGTATCGCAATACGGATAGCTCGTCCCGGAACCGGCCTTGTAGACNNACGGTATGAACGGGGCGTTCGTCGGACCAGCCATCGCCGAAGCTGTCGCCCATCTCGAATGTACCGCCGGGGATGAAGGCAAACTCGCAGGGATCGGGCGCCTCCCACAGCCAGTTCTCGCACACAATGGCAACATCCAGCATATCCACCACGCCATCGTTGTTGATGTCCGCCGGGTTCGACGCCTGCACAACACTCAACCCTACCCCCATCGCCAGTACCAGCAACCCCACCATCACCCAAGTTCTCATTGGTCTGTCCTCCAGATTACTCGACTCTGAATACTGTCGAACGCCGGTATGTTGTCGTAGAGAACTCCTGCACGCTCCGGTCATTATACCGAACGGCCTGGCCGCCGTCAAGGTTTGGCCTCGGCACACACTGGCTGGGCGCGCCGGAAGAACGTCAGTCCAAGCCATTCCCGCGGCCGATCCGCCCCGACTCCACCCACGGCAGGGGGCAACGTCGATTGGCGGCAGAATGGCCTTTGGCGGGCACTCCGGCGCACAGGATGGGCCGTCTGTAGGNNCCCACCTCCTCATAGCACGTGTCGATATACGCAATAATATGGGCGATCATACACCCTCGGAGCGAAAGCAAACGCACGTGCGATACCATTATTGTACAAGAACCGAGGGGGGCAAGTCAAGGGCCTGGGGGCACTCACGTCCAAAGAGCACGTGAAGCTCAGCCATGCCACGAGGTTGACAAGGTCTACTGGTTGGCGTCCGATTCGTACGCATGGACCAGACACGATTGGCCTGCTATCCGCTGTCTGGCGTGGACGCAGGGCAAGAGAACGAGCCACACGGGGCTTAGGGGGCCAGGACCAAACGAAGGCCGTAACTGTAGTGCCGATATGAGGGTTCATTGTAATTGCGGTATGCGACTCGGCAGACACTGGCGTCGCCTCGCCACGTGCCGCCCCGCAACATGCGAGAGGAGCCTGTCGGCGGTCCGGTCGGGTTGGTATGGGGGCCGGAACTGTAATACGTGCTGAGATACCAGTCATTGCACCATTCCCAGACGTTACCGGCCATGTCGTGAAGGTCGTAGCCATTGGGCGAGAAGCTGCCCACGGGGGATGTGTAGGGCTCTGCCCCAGACTTCCAGGTCGGATGGAAGCCCCGGGTTGGACTGGTGTCATACGAGTAACTCGAACTGCTGTAGTAGTTGGCCTGACTGTGGGTGATCGTATCGCCCCAGGGGAATCGTTTGCCCGACAGACCGCCGCGTGCAGCGTACTCCCACTGGGCCTCCGTGGGCAGGCGGTAGCCTCTTTTGCCGAAATCACATTCCCAGGTAGAGAGGTTGTAGCATGGCTCCCGCCCCTCCTGTTCGCTCCGCCAGTTGCAGTACGCCGCCGCTCCGTACCACGTTACCCGCACCATCGGGTCATCGGTCATGCTGCGCCCACCCTTCGTCCTGACAGTGAAGACGCCGTCGCTGTACGCGATCTGACTGTAGGAACTGGAGGTCGAGGTGTCGCAGTAGGGGTAACTCGTGCCGGATGCGGCCTTGTACACGATGCCACTGGTGATTGTGACCAGGCCCTGCGCCAGAGCGGAATCAAGGTAATCCCTGTACTGTTGATTCGTGACCGTATACCGGCCGATGTAGAACGAACCCAACGTGACTGTGTGGACCGGGCGCTCGGACGCAAGGCCCTCGTTGAAGCTATCGCCCATCTCGAAGGTGCCGCCGGGAATGAAAGCTAACTCGCACGGATCGGGCGCAATCCACCGCCAGTTCTGGCACAACAGCGCCAGATCGAACATGTCAACTGAGCCGTCGGTGTTGATGTCGGCGGGGCTTGACGCTTCTTCGGCCAACCAGTCTCCGGCCAGCACGGCAAGGTCCAGTGGATCGACGATGCCGTCTTTGTTAATATCCGCCGGATTCGCCGCTCTCCCGGCGGATTCGACCGCCATCGCCACAGCCACAGCCAAGAGAATCGTCGCCCACTTCATCTTTGAGTCCTCCAGCGATTGTGACCCTGCGGAGGGACGGCCACCCGTGGCGGTGGGGAGAAGACGGCGGACGTAACGCTCAGAGGTCGGTACGTCCAGAATCCGCTAACGGGATGTGGCTCGCAATACCTGTCTGCCATCACTCCAGGTTCAGCACAACACGAAAGCCGATGTGGAAGTAGCGATTGTCGGGTGTGTCGTGGCTGCGGAACGCCGCACGGCAGTCATATGCATAGTGGCGCCAACTGCCGCCGCGGAGAACACGACGCGACCCACTGGCCGGCCCAGTTGGATTGTCTGAGGGACTGGAACTGTAGTATGAACTGGAGTACCAGTCGTTGCACCACTCCCAGACATTGCCCGCCATGTCATAGAGGCCATAACCATCGGCCGGGAAACTACCCGCAGGCGACGTGTACGGATATACGTCGTCCCACGTCGGGTGGTATGTATACGTCGTGTAGGGGCTTGTGTCATAGGAATATGCACTGCTGTTGGCGCAGTAGTTGGCGTGGTTGTGATCGATCGTGTCGCCCCAAGGAAACCGTTGCCCTGACAGCCCACCCCGTGCCGCGCGTTCCCATTCGGCCTCCGTCGGCAGACGCACGCCGTGGTGTAGCGGATAGACCGGCAGCAACGTCGAACTGTCGTAGCAGGCCTGCCCTCCCAACTGCTGGCTTCGCCAGTTACAGTAGGCCGCTGCTCCGCACCAACTCACCTCGACCATCGGGTCATTAACCATGCTCCGCCCGCCTTTGGTCCGCACACTGAATGAGCCTCCGCCGTAGACAATCTGGCTGTCGGAATCGGCCGTCGATGTAGCGCAATACGGATAGCTGGTCCCGGAACCCGCCTGGTAGACAACGCCGCTGGTGACTGTAATCAGACCCTGGCTCTGGGCGGAGTTGAGGAAATCGCAATACTGCTGATTCGTGATCTCATGCTTGCTCATATAGAACGAATCAACCGTCACCGTATGGACCGGCAGTTCATTGGACTGGCCCTCACCGAAGCTGTCGCCCATCTCGAAGGTGCCGCTGGGAATGAAGGCAAACTCGCAGGGATCGGGGGGGGCCCTCCAAAGCCAGTTTTCACACAACAGTGCCAAGTCCAGCATATCGACCAGGCCATCGTCATTGATATCCGCGCGATTCGATGCGCGTGCGACCGCTGGGCAGACCCCCATTGCCACCGCAACCAATACAAGAACCGTCGCTCTTTCCATTCTTTGTCCTCCGGATGGCTCGGCCCCAAACACAACTGGATGCCGATACGTTCCTGTAAAGAACGTCCTTCACGTGGGGCTTATTGTACCCCAGGCCCCATCGGAAGTCAAGGCCCCAGCGCCCCGGAGGCCTGCCCAGCCAGAAGAACACGGTTCCAGGCCCTTCGGACGCTGATTCTGCCCCCGAACCGCTGCCCGGCATGGCAACGAATGTTCCGTACCGAAATGGCCTTTAGTGGTCATTTCGGCAGGCAGCGTCGGCCAGATGTGCGGTTCATGGGCCTGCGCACAGGGAAAAAGCCCCTGGGTTGTGGAGGGAGTGAGAGGAAGAGCGAGTAGGCCCAGGAGCTTGCAGAATTACTATATCAAATCCGCCGGCCCCTGTCAAGGGCCGGATACGGCGCTTCCTCTAACGCCTGTCATGGCCCGGTCATCGCCCCCGCGGCCCTCTCATAGGTCGTGACCCGCCGCCCGCAGTGGCGGCAGCGGCGGTATCGGACGGTTTGTCCCTCCGAATGCCGGGTATTCAGGACCGGCAGGTGCGTACATCCACACGTCGGGCAGGTCAACCTCTGCGGTGCGTCTCTCGACGGCCAGTGTTTGCGCTGCGTGTCGTTTGTCATGCTGATCGTCTCCGCAGGT
>DDXG01000033.1 GCA_002347125.1 Phycisphaerales bacterium UBA2266 | reverse complement strand
CAGCATCAATGCATACTTCTTCATAACACACTTCCTTTCTTTTCTTCTTGCGGAGTTACACACCCCGCTATCTTGGTTTTTCCCGCCTTATAATATAATGCGCCGTAAGGCACGCTTATCCGCCCAAACCAGCGTCCGTCGATGCCGGTGAGAGCAAGCGCTCCGGTCGGCGGGAGGGACCGGACTTCAACCTCAATCCTTCCCTAGACTCCTCCTTTCTCGCCTCGCGGCGAAAAAACGCGCTAACATCCTAAAACGCACAGGTTAGTATTGGTGAAGATCCAGTTAGAGTAAGCAAGATCGAGCTACAACCCCATTGGGCGACAAAACTACAGACGCCACACGTCATCCGGGCCGTTTCCCAATTGATCTCCTTAAAAGCAACATGCCACCCGAATCAACGGGCACATGCTTGCCACGGACTACATTCCATCCAGAATCACTATACGCCTTGTAGCAGTCTAACGACCGAGAATCAAGGAAAAAATGCCCAAACCGCAAAAAAAACCACTCGGCGAAGTATAGGTAAAATATCCACGCAATTCACAGATTGCCCATTTTAACATCCGTGCCAATCGGGCTCGGCCGGTGGTTGAGTTGAGCGGCACCTGCGCTGAATTCGGGTCGCCCGGGCGAATACAGGATACGGGGTTGTCTTTCGGGGATTCTGCGTCTTTTGCCGAGTGCAAGGACGCGACGTCTGTGGTATCTTCGCATCATGCTGGGTTTTCTTAAAGGGCGCCTCATCGGCGTCAGGTTGGTACTGCTCCTGACGACGCTACTGCTGCTGGCCGGCGGTATTGCGACGATCTATGCGGTCGGGCATCCGGCGGAGTCCAGTCCGGCCGGTCCGGGGGAGGACCTCAGCGCCTATTGGAAGAAGCAGCTTGTCTTTGCCGTCGTGGGGTTCGCCGGCTTTCTGGCGGCCAACGCGGTGAACTACCGTCGCCTGGGGGCCATCTCCGCATGGCTCTACTGCGGTGTCCTGGTTCTGCTTGTGTTGCTTCTGGCGCCCCGTTTCGTCCAGTTCAATCTGGCCGGCCTGATTGCCCTGTCCGCGGGCGATGACCCTGGGGCGGTCCTCAGCATTTATCCCATAAACAACACATTCCGCTGGATCAACCTCTCGCTGGGCTCACATTCCTTCTCCATACAGCCTTCGGAACTGTGCAAACTTGCCCATATCCTGGCGCTGGCGTGGTATCTGCGGTACAGGAGCAACTATCGGAGCTTCAAGGCGCTTGTCGGGCCGTTTCTCCTGACACTGCTGCCGATGGCGTTAATCCTGCTGGAGCCCGATCTGGGCACGGTCATGCTCATGATGCCGGTGCTGTTCACCATGCTCTTCGTGGCTGGGGCCAAGGCCAAACACCTGGCCCTGATTGCCGTGATGGCGGCCGTGGTCAGCCCTTTGCTGTGGTTGAAGATGAAACCCTACCAGCGGACCAGGATAAGCAGTGTCTTGCTGCAAAGCTCGTGGGTGCGGCAACAGGCGGAGAATCGGCCCTGGGTGGCCGACATCCTGTTGGGTGAGAAGTTCAAATCCAGTCAGTGGACTACCCACTGGGGATACCACCTGTGGCGGTCGACGCGGGCGGTGGCCTCCGGCGGGGAAAACGGCGGCTGGGGCTACGGCTTCCGCAAGGGTCCGTTCATCAAGTACCGGTTCCTCCCGGAGCGGCATAACGACTTCATTTTTGCGGTCATAGCCCAGCAATGGGGCTTCTGGGGCAGCTTGATCTTACTGGGCCTTTATGCGGTGCTGGCGGCGTGCGGCCTTGAGATTGCCGTCAGCAACACGGATCCCTTCGGTCGATTGCTGTCTGTCGGCATCGTGGTGATGTTTGTCGTGGAGGTGCTCGTCAACATCAGCATGACGATGGGGATCATGCCGATCACGGGCCTGACATTGCCATTCGTCAGTTATGGCGGCTCCAGTCTTCTGACGAGTTTTGCGGCGGTGGGTCTGCTCAATAATGTCGGTCGGTGCAGGCCTTTTTCACTGGCCCCCAAAACTTAAAACCACCCAACCGCCGATATAGTCTGGCGTCCCGGCCGGCGTTGCCCCGGTCCAAACTCGTGTAAGGCATTGTCAGAAAAGCACTTATGGTCAAAGGCTTCCGGCAGATCGCCTCACTGACGTTCCTGTCCCGGATCTTCGGGCTGGCTCGTGACGTCTGCTATTTCTACTACTTCGGCGCCAGCGGCCTGCTCGATGCGTGGTTCATCGCGTTCAAAATCCCCAACCTAAGTCGAAGGCTGTTCGGCGAGGGGGCGGCCTCGGCGTCACTGATTCCCGTCTATAGCCAGGAGCTCCAGAAAGACCGTAAAGACGCCATGAGACTGGCGTCCACGGTCCTGACGGTCATCTTCACGCTGCTGGTCGCCATCGTCGTGGCGGGCTGGATTGGCATGTTCATCTACCGCCGGGCTTCGACGCCGACATCGGAGACCCGTCTGGTCCTTTCGTTGACCACGGTCATGCTCCCGTTCATGATCATGATCTGCGTGGAGGCGATTCTTGCCGGTGTTCTGCACGTTCATGGGCATTTCGCGGCCCCGGCCGCGGCTCCCATCATACTCAATGTCTTCGTCATTGTAGCGGCGGTTTTGGGCGGGTCCATTCTCCACGTCAGTCAGGAGAAGCATCTCTATATCGTCGCGGTCTTCGTGCTGGCCGCGGGTGTGGCGCAGGTGGCTATCATGGTAGCACCGCTTCGCAGGCATGGGGTAACTCTGCGGCCGGCCTGGGCCGTAGAGACGCCGGCCTTCCGTCATGTCATCGCCATGATGGCGCCAATGATCCTGGGCCTGACGGCCACCCAGATTAACACGCTCTTCGACGACCTCATCGCGTGGTGGTTCTCGGCGTCAGTCGACAAGGGCGACGTCTTCACCCTGTTGGGCCGTGAGATTGCCTACCCCCTCAAACGGGGCAGCGTGTCGCACCTCAACGGGGCCGAACGGGTCTACCAGGTTCCGCTGGGTGTCCTGGGCATCAGTCTGGCGACGGCCATCTTCCCCGTCATGAGCCTGGATGCCGCTCGAAAGGACTTCAAGGCCTTCGGCAAGACCCTGTCGAGAGGTATTCGCGGGGCGTTGTTCGTTGGCATTCCCTCGACGGTTGGCATGGTCATCGTGGGTGAACTGCTGGTGTCGGTGGCCTACCGGCACGGTCGATTCACCACTGAGGATGCGGAAATGGCGGCCAGAACGCTGTTTTTCTACTCTCTGGGGCTTACGGGCTATTTCGTCCAGCAGATCGCCACACGGGCTTTTTATGCCCTTCACGAGCCCAAGGTGCCGATGCGAAGTGCGCTGATCGCCGTAACGACGAATCTGGTGCTGAACCTGACTCTGATCTGGTTCCTGGGCACCGGGGGCCTGGCCTGTTCGACGGCGATATGCTCTTATCTACAGGTTGTCATCCTGGTTGTGAGCCTCAGACGCCGTCTGGGGCCGGGTGTGCTGCAGGGGTTGCCCGTGGCACTGCTCAAGACCGTTGTAGCCACGGCGGCGATGGGGGCGACCGGTCTTGCGATCCGGTATCTCTGTCGTGCGTTGCCGCCGACATTCACATCCAATGGGATTAGACTGGCGCTGCTGGCGCCTGCGTGCATGGCGGTGTTCTTGGCCGTTTCGCATGTTCTGGGGATTGAGATGCTCTCTTTGTTGACGGCCCGGGCGCGACCGACTTCCGATAAAGATCGCCCCGCAAGGCCGCCAGAGTAGGGTTTTTGTGCAGTTGGCGGTTGACAAGTGCCGATGCTAACGTAATACTGTATAGTCGTCGGCCGACGCGGGGGCTTCCGTGCCGGCCCGTTGGCCGGCAACGCGCCTGGACGAGAGGATGCGCCGGGCGCGTCCGTTCGGGGTGAATCGATGGTTCTGTGCTCAGTGGTGATTCGGACATGCCGGTGTAAGGGCGGAATAACTCGGAGAGAAAGATGTGTGCCAAAGCATACCTGCCAGTCTTTGTAATCGTTGTGACAGTCTCATGTTGTCCGGCGGCCTTGTGGGCGAACGAGCCGAACGTGGATGGTCCGCAGGCAACGTCGCCGGCTGTGTCGGAGGGCGTTGCGGACATTGAGCAAGCCACGGACGCGCAGCCGTTGTTCTCACCATCGGTTGCAGCTCGGTTTTGTGAGTTGGCGCAGGAGTTGGCGGGTGGACGCAGTGTCTCTCAGGCCCAACTGATTCGGGCGCTTGTTCTGCTCGATGCGGCTACGCAGTTGGACAATGCCGTCGGGTACGTCCGGCCGCTGCAGATTGAGATTGCCTCGCGCATTACGGCGCAAGATTATACCAGAGAGGTCTACCGATGGCTTTCCGAGTACACCAGCGCCACGGCTGATCTGGACATCGTCCGCAGGGGCATCACATACCTGCTGGAGTCGGCCAACGCCCGCGAAGACCGGGAGAAGCTGTTAGCCCGTCTTGTGAGCGACCTTGGCCCCAAGAACAGGGTGCTTTACTCCGAAATGTCGAGCTTGCTGGCCAGCCTTGCCGTGGAGAAACCCGACCTCGAAACCGCCAAGAGCCTTCTGGCGGCGGCTTACACAGCCAATCGCTACAACCGCCTGGCTTTCCGCCGGCTGAGCGAGTTGGCGCCCGACAAGATCAGCCCTGCGGCCCATCTGGAGCACCTGCGGCTGGTGCTGAGGGAAGACCCGACGGACATCGATGCGGCGGTCAGCTTCGCCCAGTATGCGGAGCAACTCATGCTCTACGAGGTCGCGACGGAGAGCTACCGATACTGCGCACGTCTGTTTGCCTATTTGTACCCAACTGACCGGCTGCCTGTGCATGTCTACCTGCCGTGGGCCGTCAGTGCGTACAACACAGAACGAGGCCAGACCCTGTGTCTTCAGATCGCCAATGCGATTCGCCAGGGAGGGCGATTTGACTTGCTGCTGGAGGCGATCGCAGGTAAGGCGGCGTCGCGAATGGGCAATGCGGACGAAGCACGGCGGATTCTGAAGGCGGCCGCGGCAAGGACTGAGGAACTCCTCAAGGCCGGCCCGGCGGCCGTCAACGGCGACGATTCTATCGCCGGGGTAGGGGCCAAGCAGCTTGCATGGTTCTATTGCTTTGCATCGCCCGATTCGACCAAGGCGCTGGACTGGGCGAACAAGGCGTACACGACTGAGCCCAACTCACCCGCGGCGGCGTCGATTCTGGCCTATGCCCTGGTGCTCAAAGACCAGCACGAATGGGCCAAGCCCCTTATAGAGTCGGCCGCGGATAATCAGATCGCCACCCTGGTTCGCGCGAAGATCCAGATTAAGGAGGGCAACGCCGCACAGGCGACGCAGACCCTGAGGGCCGCAATTGCGAAGGATCCGTCGTCGCTTGCGGCCGAAGAGGCGTTGGCTCTGCTCAAGGACCAGGGTATCGAGTACATGCCGCCCGTGGACCCGGAGGTCTTGCGAACGATCATGGCCGAGACGTTCGGGGACACGTTCATTCCCCGGTTCACCAAGCCTGAAGACGCCATTGGCCTGCAGTTCAACGTCCGGGGCAACAAGTTCACCTACGGAGGGGGTTTTGGCGCCACCGTGGCTGTTGTGAACAAAACGGCGGAACCCATGATCGTAAGCGATAACGGTCTTTTCAAGGGCAACATACGCATCGACGCCGCCGTGACGGGCGATATCAGCCGCCAGATACCTTCGCTGGTCATTCGGCGTGTGCGTACGACCCCGGAAATCGGGCCCGCACAGAGTATGCTGGTGCCCGTGCAGCTTGTGACGGGGGAACTGCGAAACCTGCTATTGGATCATCCCCAGGCGTCTCTGGACATTGAGTTCACCTTGTATATCGATCCTGTCATTGACGGCAGCGGCAAGGTCATCAACCGCCTGGTGAATCTGCCGCCTACGAGGCTGACTATCAGTCGGCCCGGAATTGAATTGACCGGCCAGTATCTGCGCAACAGGTTCAACTCCATTTCAACCGGCCAGGCCGGCCAGAAGATCAAGACCGCACAGTTGTTCATCGGTCTGCTCAAGGAACAGCAGATCATGTCGAATAGTAAACCCCTCTATCGATTCCGTTACGCCGACTGGATGCCGCCGTTAATGGAATCGGCTCTGCTGCACGAGTCCGGCTTGCTGCGGAATCCGGGCAATGGCGAGTGGGTGGTCAAGGCGCATACGCTGGCGGATATGGTTGACTTGCAGCTCAACCGGGAGATCACGGCGGCAGTTGCCGAGAGCATCAATAATGTAGCCTGGCCCGTCCGCATGATGGCGTTGTACGTTCTGAGCCAGCAAGGCAGTCCGCAGTTCAACAGCGTCCTGGATTGGGCGGCTCAACATGATGCCAGCCAGGCCGTCCGAGACATGGCCCGGGCCCTGCAAGGACCCGCTGTGCCCGGCAAGTAGCCGTGTCGGTCGGGTTCGCCGCTGGGGGCGTCGGGCGTTCCGGAGGTGGTTTCCTGTACTGTGGTGCTGTGTCCGAGGGGGGCGTTCGACGCCGGGTATGGGTGAGAGGGCCGTTGATTCGTCTGACCCACAGTGTAGACGAACACGCGCCGACTATCGGCCGTAGTGCTATGCGAAAGCGGGGCCCGCAAGAGCGAACGGGCCCATTATCCGTGCAAGAATTTGCCAAGAATTTGGTTGTAATGGTCCTGCGATTCTGTAACATTCGCTAACCAAATTCAGCCAGCATGATGAATTCAATTCGAAAGGACAGTGCAAATGCCGGCAAAAGTTGACCCCGCCAAGTGCACAGCATGTGAAACATGCGTTGGGGAATGCCCCAGCGAAGCCATCAGCATGGTCGCAGACAAGGCTGTTGTCGACCCCGATGCCTGCATCGATTGTGGCGTGTGCATCGATGCGTGCCCCGAAGAAGCCATTGCAATGGAGTAAAAATGGCCGGCCCCATCGTCTAGGCAGGCCTAGGACACCGGGTTTTCAACCCGGCAACAGGGGTTCGAATCCCCTTGGGGCTAGTAGGAATTGTCGTACAGGGCCGCAATCCGCCGTAACGAGCGGAAAAACGCGGTTTTCTAGGGTCGGTTCTGGAGTAGATTTCCCCTGCTTACACCCCAGTTCCGCCGCTGACTGCGCCGCATTCTGCGCCGCGCGGTCGAAGTCCTCATCCCTCACAGAGAGGTAGTGCTTCGCGGCGATAATCTGCGAGTTGCCGAGCCAGCTTGTGACAACGTGCAGGGGGAAGGTTTGGGTCAATTCCGTTTCACGGCTGGCCCTCAGATTTTGGAAAACCCGCGGCCACGGTTTCAGGCCCGCCCGGTGGATGAACCGCAACGCCTGCGTCCGCAAGTTGATGTTGGCCTGACGGTATCGGCTGATACAGTATTCGGCCCCCGGTACGGCCTCCTCGAACGCCTCCATCAGGTAGGGGCGCAACTCGCCGAAGATCGGCACAAGGCGGGATTCGCCGCCGGGGTGATGGGCGGTTTTCGGGCTTCCCACACGCATCCGGTTCTTCTCCCAATTTATGTCCCCCCACCGCAGCCCCAGGACCTCGCTTGGTGTTCGGAGGCCCCCAAACCTCGCCAGCGCCAGCAGCAGACGCCATTCGCTATCGCAGGCCGCATCCAACACCTTTTGGAAATCCTCTTGGGTCACGAAATACAGCCGCGAGTCATTCGCTTTGGCTGATGACTTCAGACCCGCGAAAGGGTTACTTGAGACGAGCTTCTGCTTGATGGCTGCCGCAAGAAACTGCTTGGCATTCTGACACCGCTTGCGGATCGTGGCTTCGGCGAAGCCCTGCTTCACCATCCACAGCCGCCACGCTTCGGCGTCGCCCTCGTGAATCTCCGCCAGGGGCTTGTCCGAGCCGAAAAAGGCGTTGAGAGACTCCTGAGCCTGTTTCAATACCAGGACCGTGCCGGGTTTGACATCGACCCGGCTGGCAATGTACCGCTCCACAAACTCCCCCAGCGGCACGCTCGGCGCGGACGTGCGAGGTTTGACCAATTTCAGTGCCGCCAGCTTGCCGTGCATGTTCTCCGGCAGGGCGGCAACCCAACTCGCCGTCTCAGGGTCTATCGCCCCGGTGAGGCTACCGCTTATGAGCGCCTCCAGCTTGACCTTGAAGGCCAGGGCCTGCTTCATACTGGCCTTGCCTAAGCGGAGGGTCCGGCGTCGGCCGTCCTCGCCCACGTACAGGACCCGCTTAGTTCCGTTTCCATCTTTGCAGACTGAAGCCATGCTATTCGCCTCCTGTCAGTTTCTCGTGCAGGGTGTCGCGGATAAACGTGGTAAGGTCTTTACCTTCACGCTTAGCTGCATCTGTTAAGGCCCTGCGGAAAGCGGGCGTCGCGCGAAAGAACACCTTCTCGCTCTTGCGCTGGGTCTTGGGAATCGGTGGTCGTCCCATTTTCTTTTTCATACCCCCAGAAGATACTTTGCGTCAGACACAATGTCAAGACGCATCTTCGTTTTTCTTCAATTTTTTTCTGAGGCCCGCTGAATCCACGATTTCAGGTCGTCCAGGCTGTACCGAACGGCTCGGCCGATGCGAACCACGGGAATCTGCCCAGCCTTCGTGTAATTGTACAACGTCTTTTCACTGAGACTCAGACGCCGGGCCGCATCGCGCGGTGTCAGTAATAGGGGGTCTGTGGCGATCTCTCGTTCACCGATCATGCGCGTTGGCCCTCCAATTGCTTCGATACTTGCTGCCGCCGCTGCTCGAACTCTGCCTCCGACAATCCCCGGCCGCGCCGCTTGCCGGCGCCGAACACGTCAACGGCGTTTATGACGGCCGCCGCCGCCCGCTTCTCAGCGGGCACGGGCGGTGGCGGCGTTTTTTTCTCTCTATGGTCATTCTCTATTAGGTCGGCCGGCCGTTCGGTCGAATCCGGCCGATTGGACGGTGTCAGACCGTCCGACTGTTCGGCCTTAGCCCGTCCGATCGGACGGTCCTCGATCCACTGAAGACGAGGCTTCGGACCTTTCGGGAAACAAGTCGGCATAATCGCCCGCGTAGTATGCGGCCGGCCCTGCCGCTCTCGATGCGCGTATCCGGCCTTGATGAATCCCTTGTTCTTCAAACGCCGTATCAGTTTCTCCGTATACCGCACGCTGAACCCGCACAGCTCCGCCAGCGTCTCATTCGACTGAATCGACGGTTCCGGCCAGAATCGGGATACGACGATCAGCAGCAGCCGCTCGGCGGGGCTCAGCCCCTCAAGCCGCAGGATGAACAGGTACGCCTTCGCAAACGGCACGCCCTTGATCGGCTCTTTCGTGCCGGGCCGTCCTGGCCGCGTCTTGCTCTTGCGGTTGTCAACCATCGGCCCGCGCTCGCCTACGGTTTCGCGCCAATTCCTGCTTGACACGAGCACTTCCTGTTGGTAAACTTCCTCCTGTTGAATCGCCGCGGTTCTCATCGCCTGCCCAGGGATGGCCGCGGCTATTTTCCTGTGCATCGTTTCGCTCCTTTCCGGCCGGGTAACTTATCTTCGGCCGCAAGATACCGCCTCTCCGCCTCCGCGAGTTGCTTTGCAGCCGCGATGATGGTCTGGATGGCAGTCTTCGCCTGTCTTCTTGCCGCGTCGATCTTCATGCCCAGAGCGTACCACGGGTGTGGGCGCAGAAAATGGGCGGAAAGTGGAAAGTGGCAAGAGCCGCTGTATTGCGCCACTATGCGGGATAACTTGTGGCGGGTCAGCCCCCGCGGAAAGTGGGCAGGAAAGTGGAAAGTGCTACTTCTGCGATCCTCGCCGCCGCTCAGTAGCCTTGCGAGCCGCTACGTCGGC
>DDXG01000145.1 GCA_002347125.1 Phycisphaerales bacterium UBA2266 | reverse complement strand
TTCCTCATAGCGCTGTCATACTAGGACTGCCACAATACCAAATCACCGACCTCGGCACCCTCGGTCCCGGAGGGACCTTTGCCAGGGCCATCAATGATGCTGGTCAGGTTGTAGGCATATCCGGCACACGTGCCTTCCTCTGGGAGTGGAGTACCGGCATGATCGACCTCGGTTTGCTTGGTGACCCGGAGGATTACGTGGATCCCGTAAGTTCGGCACTGGCCATCAATGACCGTGGAGTCGTCGTTGGTGTTTCCGGCGATGCTGAGTCCCCCGACCCCTTCATCTGGGACTCGACTAGCGGGATGCATTCTTTACGTGGCGGCACCCCTTACGGAATTAACAATGCCGGACAGGTCGTTGGCACGCCGGCGCATCTCTTGGACACCAGCACCGGCGTGTATCACGATTGGCAGATATTTGGACACGGCGTGCTGTTCGTGTCCGCTATCAACAACGCGGGCCAGGCGACGGGCTACGCAATCAGTCCGAGCGGCGAGGCCCACGCCTTCTTCTGGGACCCCCGGACCGGTCGGCGCGACCTGGGCGCGCTCGGCGGGTGGGAGAGTATGGGTAATGCTATGAACGACGCTGGCCAAGTGACAGGATACTCTTATGACGTCAATGGTGAACCGCGAGCATTCTTCTGGGATGCCGCCATCGGCATGATCGACATCGGCCCAGGCTGGGCCTACGGGATCAACGACACCGGACAGGTGGTTGGCTCTACATCTGCTTGGGATCCACGTGGCCAAGGGTTCTACTGGGATTCGGCCGGTGGTATGGTTGTGATCGATTCTCTGACCGGCGCGGCGGACATAAACAATCAAGGCCAAATCGTGGGTTACTCCCGGATCCTTGCCGGGCGTGAACGCGCGCTCTTGCTGAACCCCATCCCCGAACCGGCCACGATCCTGCTGCTCGCCGGCGGCCTAACCCTCATCCGCCGCCGCCCGCGAGACCGGTTTCCGACTCCGCGCCCGTGAGTATCATGACTGCCAAACCAGCACATTGAGCCACACGGAAAGACTCTTGAATTCCGGGGTGATTCCGGGGACACCATACAATGGCACTAAGTTAAGCGTGTTGGCGCAACTTGGAGGCTGTCCGAGAACGTGGTTTCATTAGAAATCTGGGTCATTTCACTGGCGGCCAGACCTGCTGTACTTGCGGAATTCCCTTAACTTAGTGCCATTAGGGACACCATACTCATTTCGCCTTCGCCACCACGACCGGCTGTCGGGCGGCCACACAACGGCTGCGTCTCGGCGTACCGGGCACAATAGTACAACCCGTCTGTGGGGCCTGCAAGACGTGGCAGATACGGTATTCTCGCTGGGTTCGGCGGGTTCCATGTTTCTTGCGGAGAAATGGGCGTGGGTAGGGTTGGAAATGGTCGAGAATGTGCGGTTTCGCACTTGAGGCAAGTATCTGGCCCTTGAGACGGGGCGTTTGAGGCGTTGGGAGTTGCATGTGCCTTGTGTTTGGCCCTCTGGATTCCTGCCTGCGCAGGAATGACAGGCGGCCGCGGGGGGGTGCCCGTGATGTGGGGCACGGGCAGGATGCCCGTGCTACGCGCGCGGGGGCCGCCGATGCAATGGTCAAGTGCTTGTTCCAGGCGGCCAACGCGGGGCTTTTTTCGTTCCAGAAAGGCGTTGCGGCGGGGTTTGGGGGCGGTATAATTTATAGTTCGCCACGGGTGGCGGTTGATGCGCGGTGGCGCGTCAACGACGAACGTTCTTTGTTGTGGTCGCCGACAGTCCGCAGGAGGTCGGCAGATTGACAAGTGAAGGAGAAAACGATGGCAAGACCTGTGACACTTTTCACCGGGCAGTGGGCGGATCTGCCGCTGGAGGTTCTGGCGGGAAAGGCGGCGAGTTGGGGTTATGACGGGCTGGAGTTGGCCTGCTGGGGCGACCACTTCGAGGTGGACAAGGCCCTGGCCGAGGCGGACTACTGCAAGAACAAGAGGGCGATGCTGAAGAAGCACGGGCTGGAGGTCTTCGCGGTCTCGGCGCATCTGGTCGGCCAGGCGATCTGCGACAACATCGACGGGCGGCACCAGTGCATCCTGCCGGAGGACGTCTGGGGCGATGGGGAGCCGGAGGGAGTCCGTAAGCGCGCGGCGCAGAAGCTCATCGATACGGCCAAGGCGGCCAAGAAGCTGGGTGTCGGCGTGGTCAATGGCTTTACCGGCAGCAGCATCTGGCACCTCTTGTACTCGTTTCCTCCGACGACTCCAAAGATGATTGAAGACGGGTTCAAGGATTTCGCCAGGCGGTTCAAGCCCATCATGGATGCCTTCAAGAAGGAGGGGATCAAGTTCGGCCTGGAGGTGCATCCGACGGAGATCGCGTTCGACATTGCCTCGGCCCAGCGGGCGCTGGACGCCATCGATGGGCACGAGTGCTTCGGGTTCAACTACGATCCGAGCCACCTGGGCTACCAGGGCGTGGACTATGTGAAGTTCATCCGCACGTTCGGCAAGCGGATATTCCACACGCACATGAAGGATGTGTGGTGGGGCCACGGGGATGGGACCGTGGGCGTGTTCGGCGGCCATACGGAGTTTGCCGACCCGCGGCGGTACTGGGATTTCCGGTCTATCGGCCACGGCGACATCGATTTCGAGGAGATCATCGTGGCGCTCAACGACATCGGCTATCAGGGCCCGCTGTCCATTGAGTGGGAAGACAGCCGGATGGACCGCGAGCACGGTGCCGCCGAGGCGTGCGTGGCGATCAAGAGCGCCGATTTCAAGCCTTCGGCGCTGGCTTTCGATGCGCAGTTCGACAGGTAAGCGGTTTGCGCGACATGCACCAGCAGCGTGGGCAAGAATGGCACTTGCCCACCCTACACGGCTGACCCGCGTGATGCCTTCGGCAGGACTCGGTCTCTCGCCGTTCTGATCGGCGCAAACGACTATTGGATAGGGATTCAGCTATGGCACAGTCGGTTGGAACGAACAGGCGTCGGTTCATCAAGGGCTTGGCGGCAACTGCGGCCGGGGCCGTGGGTTTGCCGTACTTCGTCCCGTCCTCTGTACTGGGAGGCGGGGCAGGGACGGCGCCCAGTGAGCGGATTGTGATGGGCTTTATCGCGTGCGGCAAGCAGAGCCAGCACCTGATGCGGTCGTTCCTGAACTCGCCGGGTACGCAGGTCGTGGCGGCCTGCGACGTGGACAGGCTCAAGCTCGAACGCGGCAAGGGGATTGTCGAGGGCCACTACAAGGGCAAGGGCCAGGCCGACGCCAGGTGCGATACCTATGCCGATTTTCGCGATCTGCTGGCGAGGGCGGATATCGACGCGGTGGTGATCTCGACGCCCGACCACTGGCATGCGCTGACCGTGATTGCCGCGGCGCGAGCGGGCAAGGATATCTACTGTGAGAAGCCGCTTTCGCAGACCATCGGCGAGGCTCGCGAGATGGTCAACGCGGTTCGCGAATACGGCCGGGTCTTCCAGGTCGGCAGCATGCAGCGGTCGGACTGGCACTTCCGCGTCGGCTGCGAACTGGTGCTCAACGGCTATATCGGCGAGCTGCGGACGATCAAGGTGGGGGTCGGCGGGCCGCCCGAGGACCGCCCGCTGGAGCCGATGCCCGTGCCGGATTACCTGGACTGGGATATGTGGGTCGGGCCGGCGATGTGGCATCCGTACCACACGGAGCTGTCGCCCCATCTGAGCTGGGATGGATTCCCGCATTGGCGCAGCCACAGCTACTACGGCGGCGGCGGGATGACGGACTGGGGGGCGCATCATTTTGACATTGCGCAGTGGGCCATGGGGATGGACGAGAGCGGGCCGGCCGAGATCATCCCGCCCGATGGCAAGGACGTCAAGAACCTGACATACAAGTACGCTACCGGCGTAACGATGACCCGGGAATCGGCCAATGGGGTGTTTTTTGAGGGGACCCAAGGCAAGGTGGAGACCAATCGCGGACACCTGAAGACCTGGCCGGATGAGTTGAAGGACGTCAAGCTCAAGCCGAACGACGTCCATCTGTACGAGTGCAGGAACCACTATGTGGATTTCCTCGATGCGATGCGCAAGCGGACCAAGCCTGTCTGCGACATCGAGACCGGTGCGCGGTCGGTCAGTGTCTGCCACCTGGGCAATATCGCGTATCAACTGAAGCGGCCGCTCAAATGGGACCCCGTGAAAGAGGAGTTCCCGGGCGACGCCGAGGCCAACCGGATGCTCCGCAGGGCCTATCGGGCGCCGTGGCATATATGATATGATTGTGCACTGCCGGAGCCGGATAATGGCGGGCTCCGGCCGCAATAGGAAAGGAACGGTTATGACTTGCAGAGTGAAGGTTGTGTGCGTGGCGGCGGTTGCGGCGTTGTGCCTGTCGCTGGTCGGTAGTTGCGCGTTTGCGGGTTCGCCGGAGATACTGCGGGACTTGAAACCCGAAGAGATCGCAAAGATCAAGGCGGCGCTGCCGGAGAAAGCGACGAAAGAGGCCCCGCAGCGCAAGATGCTGGTGTTCTGGCGGTGCGAGGGGTTCTTCCACACGGTGATTCCGGTGGCCAACGAGGCGCTTCGGCTGATGGGCGAGAAGACCGGGGCGTACACCGTTGTGACGACGGACGACCCGAGTGTATTTACCATCGAGAATCTCAAGCAGTTTGATGCGATATGCTTCAACAACTCAACGGGCCTGAAGTTCAGCCCCGAGACGACGCCGGGGATATGCGAGGCCATCATGGACTTCGTGAAGGTCGACGGCAAGGGGATCGTAGGCATTCACGCCGCGGCCGACAACTTCGGCCGGTGGGAAGAGGCGCGGAAGATGATGGGCAACAGCTTCACGGGCCATCCGTGGGGCGCCGGCGGGACGTGGGCCATCAAGATCGACCAGCCGGACCATCCGCTGACGGCGGCGTTCAAGGGCCAGAGCTTCAAGGTCAAAGACGAAATCTACCGGACCGATGCGCCGCTCTACACGCGGGAGAATCAGTTTGTGCTGATGAGCCTGGATATGAGCGACCCGGCCACGAAGAACGTCGGCGGACTCAAGCCCAGCGACGACGATACGGGCATTACGTGGATCAAGGACTGGGGCAAGGGGCGGATGTTCTATTGCTCGCTTGGACACAACGACGAGATATTCTATAATGCGGCGATTCTGCGGCATTACCTGGACGGTATTCAGTTCGCCTTCGGCGATTACCAAGTGGATACGAAACCGAAGCCTTAAGTCAGCTCAGGAAAGGGTTTAGAAATGGAGCAGTTGCTGGAGAAGGTCAAGGCCTATGATTTCGGCCAGAGCCGCGCGTCGCTGACGGAACTGGAGGACGTCATACGCAAGGCTTACGGCGATCAGGCCGAGATGGGCAAGTGCGAGGCGGCTCTGGCGGGCGTGTTGGAGTCGGATGCGAAGTACGCGGGCAAGCAATGGGTATGCCGCCAGTTGAGCATCATCGGGACCGCCGCGTGTGTGCCGGCCCTGGCGAAGATGCTGACGAACGACGAATTGGCGGACATGGCCCGCTATGCTCTGGAGCGGATTCCAGGACGTGAATCCGGGATGGCTCTGCGCGATGCGCTGGGCAAGACATCGGGCAAGACCCGCATCGGCATCATCAACACGATCGGCGAGCGCGGATACGAGCGGTCGGCCGAGTCATTGGTGGAGTTCCTGGGTTCGTCCGACAAGGCGACGGCCTGTGCCGCGGCCGCGGCCCTGGGCAAGGTCGGCGGCGCCAATGCCGCCGCGGCCCTGAAGGCAGCCAAGGACAAGGCCGACGGCGACCTGAAGGCCGCGATACTCGATGCCTATCTGCAGTGCGCCGACAAGATGGCGACAGCCGGCGAGAAGGACGCGGCTATGGCCATCTACACGGAACTGGGCGGGGCGGACAATCCGAAACTGATTCAGCAGGCGGCGCTTCGCGGCCGGGTCAATCTGCTGAAGAAGTAAGGTGTGTTATTGCTCGACTGCTCAGGTGCGTGTCCCGGCCGGGCGGGCGTTTGGCCGCGTGGTGGCGTCGCCCAACGCTCGATTCGGTGGCCTGTGCAGGTGTTCTGCAATCAGTCAAGGTTGAGATCATGGTCGAACGGTCGAACGGATTCTGTTGGATGGTGGTGCTCCTTGTGGCGGCGTGGGCGGTGTGTCCTGTTGGTCCGAGGCCGGCGGGCGCGGGCCAGGATTCGCTGGGCATCGTGATGGAGGCGCTCAAGAGCGGGGACCCGGATATGGTGGCGGTGGCCATCGGCTTGGTTCGGGATATTTCAGGCGAAGCGGCCACGAAGGCGCTGGCCGCGGAGTTACCGAATCTGCCGCCGACCGGGCAGGTGCAGTTGATCTCGGCCCTGGCGGATCGCGGCGACCGGCTGGCGTTGCCGGCAATCATGAAGCTGACGCAGTCGCCCGACGCGGACGTTCGAATCACGGCGTACAAGGCGATGGGCCAACTGGGCGACGCATCCAGTGTGATGCCGCTGGCCGAGGCCTCCGCCAAGGCGACCGGGGCCGAGCAGAAGGCGGCCGCCGAGAGCCTGTCGCGGCTTCGGGGGGAAGGCGTCGATGAGGCGATTCTGGCGGGCATCGGCACGGCCGAAGCGGCGGTCAAGGCGGAGCTGATCGGGGCCGTCGGCCGGCGGAATATCGTATCCGGCGTCTCGACACTGATGGTCGCTGCGCAGGAGCCTGAGACGAAGGTCCAGCGGGAGGCCTTCCGGGTTTTGAAGGTCATTGCCGGGCAAGGGGATGTAGCGGGTCTGGTGCAATTGCTGATGGGCGTCAAGACCGGTTCGGTCCGTAGCGAGGCTGAGCGAACCGTGGCGGCGGTGGCCAAACGGACCGAGGATCCCAATGCGCAGGTATCCGCCGTCCTGGCGGCCCTGCCGGGGGTCGATGGGGATTTGAATCGGGCGTCTTTGCTGAACGTGCTGGGCAAGATCGGCAGCAACCGCGGGCTCGACGTGCTCAAGAAGGCGATCTCCGATGAGTCCGAGAGCATTCGTGAGGCGGCGATCCGGGCGTTGTCGGAGTGGCCCACGGGCGAACCGGCGACGGAACTGCTCAAAGCGGCTGTCGTCTCGGAGAACCCGACGCACAAGGTGCTCGCATTGCGGGGCTACATCCAGCTTCTGGGGCTGGCGACAGACTTGCCGGCGTCATGGAAGGTGGCGCTCTACGAGTTGGGGATGGAGTTGTCGCCGAACGTGCAGGAGAAGAAACGGGTGCTTTCGGGGCTTGGATCGGCCGCTTCAGTCGAGGCGCTGGCGGCGATAGAGCGATACCTCAACGATGCGCAGGTTCGCACGGAGGCGCAGGCCGCGGCGGTGCGAATTGCATCGGCAATCGCGGCCGAGCATCCGGAGAAAGCCCGCGCCGTGCTGCAGAAGATTGCGGCGACGGCCGAGCTGGAGATAGTCCGCAACCAGGCGCAGACGGCCCTGGATGTGATCGACGGCAAACGGCCGGAGGTGATTCCAGAGACATTGCAGTAATGACAAAGGCGATGGTGAACGCCAGGACAAGATTCAGGAGGCAACGATGAAGCTATGGAAGACGGGCGCCGCGGCATGTGGCGTGGCGGTTGTGTGTTTGCTGGCCGGGACGATCTGGGCCCAGGAGTCCTCGGCGGATCGTGCGGCCAGACGTCGTAAGGCGATGGAGGAGCGGACGATGCGGGAGTTGGCGGAGGCCGATCCGGTCATGGGGGACTGGTCCGGCGCGTGGGAACTGGACGACGGGGGCGATTACGGCACGTGCGTGGCCCAGGTCATCTCGCTCGGCGAGGGCAAGTACCGAATGAACCTCATGGAGCGGTTCGATACGCGGATGCCGGCTATCGCCTCGCTGGAAGGCGCGACCCGCGATGGCGCGGTCGTGTTCACCGGGCCGGGCAACTATGACGGGCGGGCGCTGCGTCTGGAAGTGAAGATCGCCGACGGCGAACTGAAGGGCACATTCGACGCCACGGAAGCGACCGGCAAGCTCGAGATGGAGCGAGCCGTGCGGTTGTCGCCGACATTGGGGGCCCGCGCCCCGGAGGGTGCGGTGGTGCTGTTCAACGGCAGGGACATGAGCCAGTGGCGGCATCCGGGCAAACCCGACGGCCGGGACGATTGTCAATGGACGCTGGTGGGGCGGGCGATGGAGGTCAAGCCGGGTTCCGGCTCTATCATCAGCCGACCGATGTTCGGCGATGTCAAGCTGCACGTCGAGTTCCGCACGCCATTTATGCCGCAGGCCCGGGGGCAGGGGCGCGGCAACAGCGGCGTTTACTTGCAGGGGCGCTACGAGGTGCAGGTGCTGGACAGTTATGGTCTGGAGGGGGCCGACAATGAGTGCGGGGGCTTGTACCAGGTCGCCAAGCCTCTGGTGAACATGTGCGCGCCGCCGACGCAGTGGCAGACCTACGATATCACGTTCCGTGCGCCGGTCTTTGATGATCAGGGCAACCGAAAGGAACCGGCGAGGATGACGGTGATTCACAACGGGGTGCGCATCCACGACAATATCGCGCTGCCCGGGGCCACGACCGCGGCCCTTGGAGGCGATCCCAGGCAATTGGCGGGGGTGTACCTGCAGGACCACGGCAACAAGGTTCAGTTCCGCAATATCTGGGCGGTCGAGACGACGGATTGAGACGGTTTGCGAGGATGGAAGGCGTTGGCAGCCGAAGGTTCGCGTCCTGTGGGCGGTGAACGTGGCACGGTTTTGGGGATGTCAAACGGCTCGCAGATAGCGTCTGTATGAATGAACAACGATGGGCTTCTAGTCGTGAAGGAATGCAGATATGAGAATTGAGTCAGCAGGCGGCCGGCGGGGCGTATCCCGTCGCCAGTTCCTCGGCGGTGCGGCGGCAGCGTTCGCGTTCACCTTTGTGCCGGGGCGCGCGTGGGGGGCGAATGAAAAGCTCAACGTAGCCGGGGTGGGTATCGGCGGCATGGGCAAGAACAACGTACGAGGCTGCAAGGACGAGAACATCGTTGCCCTCTGCGATGTGGACGCGGACTACGCTTCGGAGGCGTTCAAGGAGTTCCCGGGCGCCAAGGCGTGGACGGACTACCGCAAGATGCTCGACGAGCAGAAGAACATCGATGCGGTCATCGTGGCGACGCCGGACAATACCCATGCGGTGATTGCGATGGACGCGATGAAGCGAGGCAAGCACGTGTACGTCCAGAAGCCGCTTACACGAACCGTCTACGAGGCCCGCATGTTGACTGAGGCGGCGAGAGAGTACAAAGTGGCCACGCAGATGGGCAACCAGGGCCACTCGGGCGACGGTGTTCGAACGATCTGCGAGTGGATATGGGATGGGGCGATCGGCGAGGTCCGCGAGGTGCATGCCTGGACGAACCGCCCGGTATGGCCGCAGGGAATCGACCGGCCGACCGACACGCCGCCGGCTCCCGCGACACTGAACTGGGACCTGTGGGTGGGACCGTCGCCCATGCGGCCGTACCATCCGGCGTACCTGCCGTTCAAGTGGCGCGGCTGGTGGGACTTCGGCGGCGGGGCGCTGGCGGACATGGCGTGCCACGTCATTGACCCGGTGTTCTGGGCCCTGAAGCTGAAATACCCGACGAGCGTGATCGCCGACGCCCCGCAGGTCAATCACGAGACCTTCCCGAAGGAATCGACCGTGATTTATGAATTCCCCGAGCGTGAAGGGATGCCCGCGGTGACATTGTACTGGTACGACGGCGGGCGCAAGCCTCCGCGACCGGCGGCCCTGGAGGAAGGGCGGCGGCTGGAACAGGCGTCGAGCAACGTACTGTTCATCGGCAGCAAGGGTGTGCTGCGGTGCGGCGAGTACGGCGACAGCCCGCGGCTGATCCCGGAATCGCGGATGCAGGAATACAAGCGGCCGGAGCCCACGCTGCCTCGCGTCAACATGGGCCACGAGCAGGACTGGATTCGGGCGTGCAAGGGCGGTGTGGCGGCGTGCTCGAACTTCGACTACTCCGGTCCGCTGACGGAGACGGTGGTGATGGGCAATCTCGCGCTGCGTCCGGAGGTTCTAGGCAAGAAACTGCTGTGGGACGGTGCGAACATGAAGGTCACCAATAACGACAAGGCCAACGAGTACGTGAATCTGCCGTACCGCGACGGCTGGTCGCTGTAGGCGGACCGGCATCCCGTTAATCGGCTGAATGATGAGGTACTTGCCATGAAGAAGCACAACAGCACAAACGGCGTGTCTCGCCGTGGGCTCATGGGCGGCGCTGCGGCGGCACTGGCGTTTACGTTCGTGCCGAAGCACGTACTGGGCACGGCGCAGGCCGGCGGGGCCAACAGCAAACTGAACATCGCCGCCATCGGCGTCGGTGGGCGAGGCGCCGGCGACGTCGACGAATGCAAGAGCGAGAACATCGTGGCGCTGTGCGATGTGGACGACCGACAGGCGGCCAATACGTACAAGGCGTATCCTGATGCGAGGAAGTACAAAGACTTCCGCCGCATGCTCGACAAGGAGGACAAGAACATCGACGCGGTCATCGTGGCGACGCCCGACCACACGCATGCGGTGGCGACGATGGCCGCGATCAAGATGGGCAAGCACGTGTACTGCGAGAAGCCGCTGACCCATGACATCTGGGAGGCCCGACAGATTGCCGAGGCGGCCCGCGAGGCCAAGGTCGCGACGCAATTGGGCAACCAGGGCCAGGCTTCGGAAGGGCGGCGTGTGCTGTGCGAGTTGATGTGGGCCGGGGCCATCGGGCCGGTGCGGGAAGTGCATTCGTGGTGCAACAGATACATTTCGCCGCGAGGGATGGGCCGGCCGGGCGATACGCCGCCGGCGCCCAACGAGCTGGACTGGGACCTGTGGCTCGGACCGTCTCCTGAACGGCCGTATCATCCGTCGTATCTGCCGTTCAGTTGGCGCGGCTGGTGGGATTTCGGTACGGGGGTGTTGGGCGATATCGGCTGCCATCAGTTGGATCCCATCTTTCGAGCGCTCAAGCTGGGCTATCCCACGAGCGTGGAGGCCTGTTCGAGCGGGGTCAACCAGGAGACGGCGCCGCTGGCGTCGACGGTGCGGTACGAATTCCCAGCCAGGGAAGGTCTGCCGCCGCTGACGCTGAGCTGGTACGATGGCGGCCTGATGCCGCAGCGACCTCCGGAACTGGAGGATGGGCGGCGCATGGGTGAGGCGGACGACAACCTGTTTGTCGGCGACAAAGGCAAGATCCTGGGCTATCGCCTGATACCCGAGGCAAAGATGAAGGAGTTCACCATGCCACCCAGGACCGAGCCTCGCTCGCCCGGTCACCATCGCGAATGGATCAACGCCTGCAAGGGGGGCAAGCCGGCGGAGTCGAACTTCGACTGGGCCGGCCCGCTGACGGAGGTCGTGCTGCTGGGCAATATCGCGCTGCGGATGGAGAAGCAGTTGTATGAGAAGGGTCTCAAGCTGTACTACGACGGCCCCAGTATGAAGGTTACGAACCTGCCCGAAGCGAACCAGTACCTCCGGCGGGAATACCGCAAGGGCTGGTCGCTCTAGGCGGCGCATCGGTCGCCGAACGGCGACCGACGCGAAGTGTATGTTGGGTCCAACTTCTGGAGGAACTGTGTACCATGCACACATCCGATAACAACAAGAATCGATCCACAAGGCTCAGTCGGCGGCAGTTCCTCAGCGCCGGGGCGGCGGTGGCGGCCTTCACCGTCGTGCCGCGCCACGTGCTCGGCGGAGCGGGGCAGACGCCTCCCAGTGAGAAGCTCAATATCGCCGGTATCGGCGTTTCAGGGCGCGGTGGCGGCGTGCTTCAGGGCGTGGAGAGCCAGAATATCGTGGCGTTGTGCGACGTGGACTGGGCGCACGCGGCCGGGACGTTCAAACGGTATCCCAACGCCCGGCAGTACAAAGACTTCCGCGTCATGCTCGACAAAGAGGCCAAGAATATCGATGCCGTAACGGTGGCTACGCCCGACCACGTCCACGCGGTGGCGGCCATTGCCGCCATGAAGCTGGGCAAGCACGTCTACTGCGAGAAGCCCCTGACGCACAGCGTGTTCGAAGCGCGGAAAATGGCGGAAGTGGCGCGGGAGATGAAGGTCGCCACGCAGATGGGCAACCAGGGCCAGGCATCGGAAGAGACCCGGTTGATGTGCGAGTTCATCTGGGATGGAGCCATCGGCCCGGTGCGTGAGGTGCATGTGTGGACCGACCGGCCCCTCAACGGGATCAATGCGGTCTACTGGCCGCAGGGCGTAGATCGGCCGAAGGACACGCCGCCGGTCCCGGAAACCCTCGACTGGGACCTGTGGCTGGGCCCGGCCCCGGAGAGGCCCTATCACCCGGCGTACCTGCCGTTCAAGTGGCGGGGCTGGTGGGATTTCGGCACAGGCGCCCTGGGAGATATCGGTTGCCATCGGATCGACCCGATCTTTCGGGCCCTGAAGCTGGGGCACCCGACAAGCGTGGAAGCTGCATGTACGCTGGTGAACAGCGAAACATATCCGGTGGCGTCGATGGTTCACTATAAATTCCCGGCGCGGGGAGATCTGCCCCCGGTGAAACTGACCTGGTACGATGGCGGCATGAGGCCGCCCCGCCCGGAGGAGTTGGAGGATGGGCGTGCCTACGGCACGAATGGCATCCTGTTCGTGGGCGACAAAGGCAAGATGCTCGAGAATCGGCTGATCCCCGAATCGAAGATGAAGGAGTACAAGGCGCCGCCGCAGTCGATTCCACGGTCGCCGGGCCATTTCGAGGAGTGGATTCGGGCCTGCAAGGGCGGCGAGCCGGCCGGGTCGAACTTCGACCACGCCGGGCTGCTGGCGCAGGTGGTCCTGCTGGGCAATGTCGTGCTTCGGCCGGAGTTGAAGGAGACCGTCAATCGCACGCCGCTGTACTGGGACGGCGTGAATATGAAGTTCACCAACGTGACCGAGGCCAATCAGTACCTGCAGCGGGAGTACCGCAAGGGCTGGTCGCTGTAATAGCGGTGTTGCACGGTACGACGTTGGTTCACCCACTCGACGATGAAAGGAGTCCTGTAGTGAAAATGACGCAATCGCGGCGTGATTTCCTCAAGAGCAGTGCGGTTTTCGCGGGCTTTACCCTGGTTCCACGGTACGTCCTGGCCGGCTCCGGTCAGGCGGCCCCCAGCGAGAAGCTCAATATCGCGTGCATCGGCGTCGGGGGGATGGGCGGGTCGGACGTCCAGGATGTCAGCAGCGAGAACATCGTCGCGCTGTGCGACGTCGATGACAAGCACGCGGCCGGGACGTTCAACAAGTACCCGAACGCGAGGAAATACAAGGACTTCCGCGTGATGCTGGACAAGGAGGACAAGAACATCGACGCGGTGACGGTCTCGACGCCGGACAACTGCCACGCGGTGGCCGCCATGGCCGCCATGAAGCGGGGCAAGCACGTCTACTGCCAGAA
>DDXG01000386.1 GCA_002347125.1 Phycisphaerales bacterium UBA2266 | reverse complement strand
GGGTCCCGCAGGGCTATGGGGATGACCGCCCGGCCGTCGGCGGACGTGCGAACCTCGCCGGTGACGATGGCCCAGTCCGTCCTGGCCGTGCGAGCGAGGGTCTCGGCCAGCCCCGGGGCCGTGGGTGTGGCTGAGTCGCCGTGCAGGCCAATGGCGGCCAGACCATCGAGCGTCGGGCCGACCAGGGCGCCCCGCAGGACGGCGGCGGTGTTGGGTGCGGCGCTGAGGGCGGCCGTCAGGGTCCCGGCCGAGCCGGTTTCGGCGATGGCCAGCGTCTGGCCGCGGGCCTCGAACAGGCTGAGCACGTGCTGTTCGAGGGTGGTGTCGTCGTCGGCGTAGATGTACTCGTCGAGGTGCTCGTGGATGGCGGACCGCAGTTTGGCCAGGCGGGCGCGGGATTGGGGCGTGTCCCGCGGCAGGCAGAAGGTGAAATCCACGCGGCCGCCCTGGAATTGCGAGCCGGTGATGATGTCCGGATCGAGGGCGAGATGCTCCTTGATGGTCGCGTCGATCTGCGACTGACCCAGACCCACGAACCGCAGCGTGATAGACGGGCCCGGCGGGCGGACGCCGAAGCGGCGCTGGAGGTACGGCGAAAGCTGCTCGCGGACCATCGGCTGCAACTCGCCCGGCGGGCCGGGCAGGGCGACGATGACGGTCTCGGACGACTCGAAGATCAGGCCGACGGCGGTGCCGTTGGCGTTGGGCAGGTGGCCGCCGCGGGTCGGCACAAGGCACTGGCGGCGGAGATTGCTGCGCAGTTGCTGCGGCGTGGTGTTGAATCGTCGGGCCATGGCGGCCACAACCTCGGGCTGCTCGGCCAGCGGATTGCCCGTGAATTGCGAGAGCACCTCGCGGGTGATGTCGTTGTCCGTCGGGCCCAGGCCGCCGGTGATAAGGACCAGCTTGCAGCGCCCGGCGGCGAAGGCCAGGGCCGCGGTGATGTCCTCGGCCCGGTCGTCCACGCATATCGACCCGGCGCAGACCAGGCCCATCGGGTGCAGCGTTCGCGTCAGGAAGTGCGTGTGGCCGTCGGCGTAGGCCCCGGTGAGCAGTTCGCCGCCGGTTACGATGATCATATACCGTGGCGCATCGGTCGTGTTCGGCTCAGAGACCGCCGCCGCGGGGGCCGCCGACATCAGGGCGACTATTAGCCAGATGGTTGTTCGAGGCATTGTCAAATCTCCAAATAACGCCGTCTGCACCACCGGTGCACCCGTCGGTATCCCCGGCCGCGGCGCCGATTTGGGCCTTTTCCGCCGGGTCCGCCATACTGTACAATGGTCGGTGGCATCCAGCATTATACAATACAGCCGCTTGCTCTTCGGAGAATGGTTTCATGACGATCAGAGCTACATCCGTGATGTTGGCCCTTGCAATGGCGATACTCTCAGTCGGCCGGGCTGCCGACCAGCCCCAGTGGGGCCAACGCTACAGCCGCAACATGGTCTGCGATGAGACGGGCCTGCCCGAGGCGTTTGACCCGGCCACCGGCCGGAACATCCGCTGGACCGCCGGACTCGGCAGCGAAAGCTGGGCCACTCCCATCGTCGCGGGCGGCCGGGTCCTCATGGGCACGAACAACGACCCGCCGCGCGACGCCCGCCACAAGGGCGACCGCGGCATCCTGCTATGCCTCGATGAGAAGACCGGCGAACTCGTCTGGCAACTGATGGTCCCGAAACTGGGCCCCAGTCCCTATCTTGACTGGCCCCGGGGCGGCATCGTTTCATCGCCCACGGTCGAGGGCGACCGCGCCTACGTCGTCACCAATCGCGGCGAGGTCGTCTGCCTGGATATGGCGGGCATGGCCAACGGCAACGATGGGCCTTACACCGACGAGGGCGCCCACATGGGCCTGCCCAACAAAGGCTCGGGCGAGGCCACGGCCGTGGAAGTTACGGCTATCGACGCCGACATCATCTGGCTGTTCGACGTGCCCAGCCAGGCGGGGACCTGGCCCCACGACGCCGCGCACGCCTCGATCCTGCTCGACGGTGACATCCTCTACTTGAACACCTCCAACGCCGTCGATGAGACCCATCGCAACATCAAGCGCCCCGACGGCCCCAGCCTGATCGCCCTCGACAAGCACACCGGGCGGCTGCTGGCCAAGGACGGCGAACACATCGGGCCTCGCATCTTTCACAGCACATGGGCCTCTCCGGCCCTGGGTGAGGTCGGCGGCCGCAGGCTCATCTTCTTCGGCGGCGGCGACGGTGTTGTCTATGCCTTTGACGCCCTCAATCAAGTGCCGCCCGAAGGCCAGGTGTTGACCTTCAACCGCGTCTGGAAGTTCGACTGCGACCCCAACGCCCCGAAGGAGAACGTCAGCCAGTACCTCACCAACCGCGAGGTCAGCCCCACCAACATCAAGGGCATGCCCGTCTTCTACAAGGACCGCATCTACGTCGCGGCCGGCGGCGATATCTGGTGGGGCAAGAACCAGGCTTGGCTGTTCTGCATCGACGCTACGAAGACCGGCGACATCACGGATTCGGCCCTGTTGTGGCGATACGATCTGAGCCGCCACTGCTGCTCAACGCCCTCGATTGGCGAAGGGCTGCTGTTCATCGCCGACTGTGGCGGCCTGGTCCACTGCCTGGACGCTGATACCGGCAAGGCCCACTGGACGCACGACACCGAAGGCGAGATCTGGGCCTCCACCATGCTCGCCGACGGCAAGGTTTACATCGGAACCCGCCGGGGCGACTTCTTTGTCTTCGCCGCAAGCAAGGACAAGAAGCTCCTGGCCCAGGTCAAGCTCGACAGCGGCACCGCCAGCACCCCCATCATCGCCAACGGGACGCTCTACATCGCCACTATGCACAAACTCTACGCCATCCAGACCGGCGCCCAACTCAAGTAGCATGTGGCATGACAAAGTGAATTGCCACCTCGTTTGTGGCCGATAGAATCCCCATGGTCGCATGTCTTGGGCCGCAACGTCCGATATTCTAGAGGGTTTTCAATGCGTGTACATCTATCCCGTCCCGACATCACTGAGCGTGAAATCGAAGCCGTCTGCGAGGTCCTCCGCAGCCCGAATCTCTCGCTGGGCCCCAAGCTGCCCGAGTTCGAGCGGGCCTTCTGTGAGTACACCGGCCTCAAACGGGCCGTGGCGGTCAACAGCGGCACCAGCGGCCTCTATATAGCCTTACTGGCGATGGGCGTCGGGCCGGGCGACGAAGTGATCACCACCCCGTTCACCTTCATCGCCTCGACCAACTGCATCCTGATGACCGGGGCCAGGCCGGTCTTCGTCGATATCGACCCGGTCAGTCTCAACATCGACCCAGCCCGCATCGAAGGGGCGATAACCGACCGCACGAAGGCGATCCTGCCGGTGGAGGTCTTCGGCAACCCGGCCGGCTTCGAGAGCATCTGCGAAATCGCCGCCCGCCACAACCTCACCGTCATGGAGGACTGCTGCGAGGCCCTGGGCTCGGTCCTGGGCGGCCGCAAGTGCGGCACGCTCGGCCGTGCGGGCGTCTTCGCCTTCTACCCCAACAAGCAGATGACCACCGGCGAAGGCGGCATGATCGTCACTGATGACGACGTTATCGCCGATATGTGCGCCTCGCTGCGCAACCAGGGCCGCGGCAAGGCCGGCGGATGGCTCGGCCATGAGCGCCTGGGCTATAATTATCGGCTCAGCGATATCAACTGCGCCCTCGGAATCGTTCAGCTCTCTCGCCTGGAGGAGATCAAGGCCAAACGCCGCCGGGTCGCCGAGTGGTACGCCGAATGCCTTGCAGCCGAGCCCCGCGTCGCGGCCCCCATCGAACCAGCCGGCTGCGACCTGAGCTGGTTCGTCTATGTCGTCCGCCTGGCCGCCGGCTACGGCCGCCAACAGCGAGACGCCGTCCTGGCCGCCATGATTGAACGCGGCATCCAGGTCAGCAACTACTTCCCGCCCGTCCATTTACAGCCCTTTATGACGGCCGATTATGGGTACAAACCGGGCGATTTCCCCATCACGGAGGATGTCGCCGGCCGCACCATCGCGCTGCCCTTCTACAACAACCTGGCCCGCGACGAAGTCCGGCTCGTCTGCCGGACCCTCACCGAGGTCCTGGATGTCTTATAATGGACGCGCCGCCTGTACAGGGAAAAAAGATTTCTCGGTTTTTTCCCGCGTTTTTGGAGCGCCGTCGCGGGTCCCCCGCGGAATCGTTTTGAGAGAGGCGATTTCGATGTTAAGCTTGAGATAGTGACGGGCTTGTCAATGCCGGTCCGGGGCCACTTTCTCAGACAATCGAATTGGGGGCTTCCCATAATGGGGTGGAGAAGCAAACTGATAATGTCGCTCATCGTGTACTTCGCCGGGTTCGCCACGGCGATTTACGTGCTGGGGCCGACGCCGCAAGGCGCTACGCCAGCGAGAATCCCCGGCACGGAGATAGACTCCGAGGCCTTTGTCCAGCGATTCAATGAGGGCATGCACAAGGCCGCCGCCACCGGCAAGGAAATCGCCGTCCGCGCCGGCAAGTACATGAAGGACAAGATGCAGGACATGGACATCAAGGCCGACGGATAGGCCCGGTCTCAACGAAACAAACGCTCACTGCGGCTGATCTCATACGTTGCTCAGAATTGCCATTGGGGGGCATATTCGCAACCTGCGGCCGTGGGTCCCGGGGATCCACGGCCGTCTCTTTGCGCGCTGCTCAATGCGGTCCCCTCTCGCAGGGTACTTCTGACAATGTGCCGCGGCAGGTCTTTCTTCCGTTGGACTTATACGACTCTCCGGCGTTTCCTGCAGATGAAGGTGTGGTGCTATTGTTCACTCTGTGGCAGGACGCGGAACATAACGGGGGCATTGCCGATTCGGTCGTAGAGGCGGAAATTACGGCGGTGCGGGTGCCATTCGAGGAACACGTTGGTAATGGCGGTCCACAGCGAAACCCAGGCCGCCACGGTCAGCCCCTGCGAGAGGACCTCTTCAAGCACCCCCTCGACCCACGGCAGTCGCCTTGCTTCAATCGCCATCGCCATCAGGGCCAGACCCACGACGAACAGCACCAGGGCCCGCCTGTACATGCCGAGGATTTCCCTCCTCTCGACCTTTTGAAGGTATTCGCAATAGGTACGGATGCTATTGCGAACGCGATCCTGGACGACGTCGCCCGGCATCTGTCCGAGGGAGATTCGGATGACGAAGGGCAGACGGCCGATCTCTCTGGCCGACTCGGTCAGATAGTCCATGAATTCGTCTTCGAGGTCCTTCTTGAGGTAGGGGGCCGTGCGGTCGAAGTTGCTGTAGAGGTGCTCGACGGTCTGGACGGATACGTCAATAATGACCTTCCCGTCGGTCGCCAGCTCGTATCTTTCGATGATGTCCTTCCTGGACGCCATAATCCACCAAGTATATCACGGGCGAGCCGGCCCCGGCAAGACCATCGTCGCGGTCGAGGACGTGTCATTCGCCGTAGACGGGGGCTTTGCCTCACGGGGAGGTTGCGTGTCGCCGGTTCGTTTTGTATCATCCGTTGAGTTGTCTACAGCACTGTCGGACACATGTTGGAGAACGATATGAGACGGTCGGTATTGTCGGCGGTTGTTGCGGTCCTGGTTATGGCTGCCATCGGTTCCGGGGCGATGGTCCCTCAGAAGTTGCGGTGCGAGTATCTGGTGGACCCGGCCGCTATCGACGTGGCCCAGCCCCGGCTGAGCTGGGTCCTGGCATCCGAACAAAGGGGGCAGCGCCAGACGGCGTACCAGGTGCTTGTGGCCGATTCGCCTGAGTTGCTGGACGTCGGCAAGGCCAATCTATGGGATAGCGGCAAGGTCCTCAGCGACCAGACCGCTCATGTCGTCTACGGCGGCAAGGCCCTGCCATCGCGGCAAAGGTGCTTCTGGACCGTGCGCTGCTGGGACGGCGACGACCGGTGCGGTGACTGGAGCGAGCCGGGTCGGTGGTCGGTGGGACTGCTTGAGGCGGATGACTGGAAGGCACGATGGGTCGGTTTCGATACCGACAGCCTCAACGAGGACAAGGAACTGCACCTGCCGCCAAGTCCGTACCTGCGGAGGACCTTCACGACGCAGGGCCAGGTGAAGCGGGCGACGCTGTATGTCTCGGCGCTGGGGTTGTTCGAGGCGCGGCTTAACGGGCGACGTGTCGGGCGGGATGAGTTCACTCCGGGCTGGACGAACTATGGCAAGCGGGTCTACTACCTGACATACGACGTCACGGGGCAGTTGCGGGAGGGTGACAATGCGATGGGGGCGATTCTGTCGCCGGGCTGGTACTGCGGGTACGTGGGTTTTGCCCTGCTGTGTAATTATCCAAAGCCGCGGGCGGTGTATGGGCAGCGGCCGGCTCTGATCTCGCAGCTTGAGATCGAATACGCCGACGGGCGGCGGGAGGTCGTCTGCACCGATGAGAGCTGGAAGGCCTCCACCGGGCCCATCCGCGGCAGCGATATCCTGATGGGCGAGGTCTACGACGCCCGCAAGGAGATGCCGCTCTGGGATGCGGCCGGCTTCGACGACGTGAACTGGCAGGCGGTCAATGTCGTGGACCCCGATTGCGGACCTCTTGAGGCCTATCCGGGCGTGACGGTCCAGGTGACGCAGGAACTGCCCGCCGTGGAGATTACCGAGCCTGCACCGGGGCTGTATGTCTTCAACATGGGGCAGAACTTCGCCGGGCGGGTGCGGCTGAAGGTCAAAGGCCGCGCCGGGCAGAAGGTGACGCTGCGGTTCGCCGAGATGCTGCACCAGGATGGGCGGATCATGACCGAGAACCTCCGCAAGGCCCGCGCCACCGATGCGTATATCTTCAAAGGCAGCGATGAGCCGGAGGTATGGGAGTCGCAGTTCACCTACCACGGCTTTCAGTATGTCGAAGTCACAGGTCTGGAGGAGAGACCGCCGCTCGATGCGATTACGGGGGTGGTTCTGGGTTCGGCGACGCCGGTGGCCGGGTCATTCGAGTGCAGTAATCCCATGATCAACCAGCTTTACCGCAACATCACATGGACGCAGCGGGCGAACTTCTTCGAGGCGCCGACGGACTGCCCGCAGCGGGATGAGCGGCTGGGCTGGACGGGCGATGCGCAGATCTACATCCGCTCGGCGTGCTGCAATATGGACGTGGCGGCCTTCTTCACGAAATGGCTCGTGGCGCTATCCGACGATCAGCACGAATATGGGGCGTACCCCGACTATGCCCCGTGGCCCTACGTGCATGGCAAGGAGTACTCGCCCGCGTGGATGGATGCCGGGGTGATCTGCCCATATATCATCTACAAGATGTACGGCGACACGCGGGTGATTGAGCGGCACTGGGCGGGGATGGTCCGGTTCATGGACTTCTTGTTGAAGAACAGCAAGGGTTGCCTGCGCCCGGCCGACGGCAACAGCTACGGCGACTGGCTGTGCGTCGGGGCCGAGACGCCCAAGGACCTCATCGCCACCATCTACTTCGCCTACGATGCGTCGCTGATGGCCGAGATGGCGGAGGCGATTGGCAGAAAGTCCGAGGCGAAGGAATACCGAAGGCTGTTTGAGAAGGTCTCGGCGGCGTTCAATAAGGCTTACGTTGACAAGGACGGCCGCATTGCGGGCGACACCCAAACCGGCTATACGCTGGCGCTGTACATGAACGTGTTGCCGCAGAAGCTGCGCCCGGCGGCGGTCAGGCGGTTGATTGAATTGATCGAAGGGCAGAACTGGCGGATGGCGACCGGTTTTCTTGGCTCCAAGCACCTGCTGCCGGTCCTGACGGCCTATGGCCATGACGACGTGGCGTACCGGCTGCTGACCAACACGAGCTACCCATCCTGGGGCTATTCGGTGGAAAACGGCGCAACCACGGTCTGGGAGCGGTGGAACAGCTACACCAAGGACAAGGGGTTCGGCGATCCGGGGATGAATTCGTTCAGCCATTATGCCTTTGGGGCGGTGTGCGAGTGGATGTTCGCGGCGATGGCGGGCATCGACACGGATGGGCCGGGCTTCAAGCGGATTATCATCCGGCCGCGAATACCGGCAAGCGGGTTTGAATACGCGGGGGCAAGCTATGAGTCGATCCACGGCCTTGTGGCGAGCCGCTGGGACCTGCGGGGCGAGCGATTCAGGCTGGATGTGACGATCCCGGCGAACACCACGGCCACCGTGTATGTGCCCGCGAAGACGGCCGACGGCCTGAGCGAGGGCGGCCGGCCCATCGACGAATCTCCCTATATCCGGTTCCTGCGGATGGAGGCTGGGGCGGCGGTGCTTGAGGTGCAATCGGGCCGGTACAGTTTTGCCTCCGACTACGCTCTGGCGTGCCCCTTGCCAGAGCCGCTTGCGGATACGGACATTCGCCATCGGACGACGGTCGATCCCCGCGTCCGGCGTTATATCCTGCCGGAGAGGGTCGTCTGGCAATCGGATGAGACGGGGGCGACCGTGGAGAACGCCCAAGCCCTGCTCAAGGATGGCAGCGGACAGGTGACGCTCGATTCTCACAACCCGTGCGTGCTCAAGAGCAGTGGCGATGCGAGGCCGGGGGTCCTGCTGGACTTCGGCTGCGAATTACAGGGGGGTGTGCAGATCGCCGTGTCGGGTTCCACGGACAACAAGCCCGTGCGGTTGCGGGTGCGATTCGGTGAGTCGGTGAGCGAGGCGATGGCGGAACTCGGCGGCGACAAGAACGCCACCAACGACCACGCCATCCGCGACCAGACGTGCCTGGTTCCGTGGCTGGGAACCCACGAGATCGGCAATACGGGATTTCGCTTCGTGCGGATCGACCTGGCCGACGCCGACAGCATGGTGCAACTCAAACACGTGCGGGCGGTCTTTGTCTATCGGGACATCGAGTACAAGGGGTCGTTCGAGTGCAACGATGAGCGGCTCAACGAGATATGGCGCGTCGGGGCGTACACGGTGCATCTGAACATGCAGGACTATCTGTGGGATGGGATCAAGCGGGACCGGCTGGTCTGGATCGGCGACATGCACCCGGAGACGATGACGATCCATTCGGTCTTCGGATTCAACGACGTCGTGCCGAAGAGCCTGGACCTGATCCGCGATGAGACGCCCATCGGCCGGTGGATGAACGGCATCAGCAGCTATTCGATGTGGTGGGTGCTGATTCATCATACGCAGTATCTCTATCATGGGGATGCGGCGTATCTGGGCGGGCAGCGGGAGTATCTGGTCGCCCTGCTCGAATCGCTCATGCAGCATATCGGCGATGATGGCAGCGAGAAGCTGCCGCCGCACCGGTTCCTCGACTGGCCCTCCAGCGAGAACCCGCAGGCCATCCATGCGGGGCTGCACAGCCTGCTGATTATGACGCTGGAGGCGGGAGCGGAGCTATGCGACGTGCTGGGCGAGGCGCAGACGGCCGGGCGCTGCCGGGAGGCGGCCGGGCGGATGCGGACGCATATTCCGTATCACGGCGACAGCAAGCAGGCGGCGGCGCTGATGGCCCTGGCGGGTCTGGCCGACGCCGGGCAGCTCAATCGCAAGGTGATGGCCGTCGATGGGGCGCAGAGGATGAGCACCTTCTACGGCTACTACGTCCTGCAGGCCCGCGCCAAGGCCGGCGACTACGAGGGGGCCCTGGACTGCATCCGCGATTATTGGGGTGCGATGCTGGACCTGGGGGCGACGACGTTCTGGGAGGATTTTGACCTGGCGTGGACTGAGAACGCGGCCGGTATCGACGAGATCGTTCCCGAAGGCAAGAAGGACATCCACGGTGATTTCGGCAATTACTGCTACAAGGGCTTTCGCCACAGCCTCTGCCACGGCTGGGCCTCGGGGCCGACCGCATGGCTCAGCGAGCACGTCCTGGGCGTCAAGGTGCTCGAGCCGGGCTGCCGTAAGGTCCGCATTGACCCGCAGCTCGGCGACCTCAAGTGGGCACAGGGCACGTTCCCCACGCCGATGGGCCCGATCAAGCTCCGCCACGAAAAGACCCTCTTCGGCGTCAAGAGCACCATCGAAGCCCCCAAGACCGTGACGGTAGTGCGGTAGTCAGGGCGTAGGGTGGGTCCCGACCCCGATAGACGTGCATCGGGATTGGATTCTTGCCCACGCGGTTGCATCGGGTATGCGATTATGCGAGACAGCTTCGGCGCCACCCGGCAAGCGTTGCGTTGGGACGAAACTCAACCATTTTGGGCAAAAGTCGTTGCACGGGGCCCGCCCATGGTCTATCCTGCCGGCCTCATGGACTTCAAGCTTCTTCAACAAGGATTGTGAATGCCGTCCAAGAGGTTCTTCTGCGTATGGCTGCCCCTGATCGCGTCCGCGGCGTACCTTCTGGGTATGGCTGCGCTGCCGGAGCCACCCAAGTGCATCAGTACACTTGTGCTCTCCGAACTGGGCGTCATTGAGATAGGAACGGCCGTACTGTTCCTTCTTGCGGCGATCATGGGCGCGGTCCTGTTCATTCGTAGCAGGCGCATCGCCCCCACCCGCTACCGTGCGGTCTACATCATCCTCGTCCTGGGCGGACTGTTCATCGCGGGCGAGGAAACCAACTACGGTCAGTTTATCTACGACTTCCACACCGGCGAGTGGTTCACGAAACAGCCGCCGGTGGAGTTTAACCTGCACAAATTGTACGGCCACAAGCCCGCCCGCCGCCTGAACACCGTGGCCACCTTCGGCTTTCCGGTGGTGTGCATCGTCCTTCCGATCATGGGTGGCCGATACCGCTGGTATCGCCGGGGGCGCTGGGGGTATTTCCTGCTGCCGGGAAAGGAACTGATTGCGGTCACGGCCATGGCGCAGTTGCTGACGTGGCTCGACGACATCTATCTCGCATTCACGTCCGATTTCAACGCCTGGGCCCGCGCTTCGGAGTTCAAGGAACTCTACTGGGGGTACATCGTCCTGATGTACAGTCTCATTCTGCTAAGGCGGCTCAAGGCCGACTTCAAAGCGGCAGAATGCGGCGAACCTCCGCATTAGGAACGTTCGCTCCCTGGAATGGCATGGCCGGTTTCCACGCTGCGTCACACGATTCTGATAATTGATAGGGTCGGAATGCCGGCAGAATTCCAGGGACGCCACTCTATGGTGTCCCGGACGTAGGGTGGTCCCGATCCCGATAGACGTGCATCGGGATTGGATTATTGCCCACGCGGCCGCATCGAACATATGATTATGGGAAACAACCGGCGTGTGCACCAGGGCACACCCTACGATTTGCAGGTCGTTGTTTGGGGTATCGTCGCGAAGATATGCCCGACCCCTTCAGTCCCCATATCCTGTGAGATCACGACTGCGAAGACTGGCCTCGCCGTGCCGTCTTGTACCCATAGCCCACCAGTGTGCCGACACAGAACCCAGCGGCAACGGCCACCCAGGTGCGGTCGGGTTGCGGATCCCATCCGACGACCCAAGGGCGAGCCAATTGAAGCACAAACCACAGTGCGATAAATGCGGCGGCCGGAACGTCCATGGTCTTCACAAACACAAACAGCCGCAGCCTGGCCAAGGGGAACAAGACGATATACGCCCCCAGAACGCCGGAGACCGCGGCCCGCATCGCCACCTCGCCGGGGGACATGCCGCCACCGAGGGTACTGTATGCCACAAGCCCGACGCCACAGCAGCCCAGGTGCAGCAACAGATAGCGGATATGGCCGAACGCCGACTCGACATTGTCACCGAACAGCCAGAGAAACACCACCATCAGAATAAATGAAGGCAGCCCAAGACCCAGGAACATGGGCCTGAAAAGGCCTATCCCCATGCTATTGTCCCCGAAACCGTCCATCCGATCCACAATGGTGGCGTGACTGAAACTCATCGAGAGCGCATACAGCACCAGACTCAGGGCCATGATCACGAGTGTGACGATCGGCACGCCGGTCATGGGCGCATCATCCGACAACGGCAGAAGCAGTCCCAACCGTCCCAGGGCGGCGCCGAGGTTCTTCTCCGGCACCAGCGGATTGGCCAGTCGCTCCACTTCAATAAGCCCCTTGGCCACCGCCTCGACCCGTGGATCCCTCTTCATGTAGCCGGCCACCGCCCGGACTTCGTCTTCGTCGGTCCAGATGCCTTTGCAGTCGGGGCATTTATCCAGAATGACATTAGAATCATACCCGAAATTGAATTTGACCATCGGCCGCCGACAAGCCGGGCACCGCTTGGTTGCCTCCCGAACCTCGTGCATCGTGGTGACCCGCCGGGGCCGGAACAGCGACGCCGCCTCCGGAATGACGCCCCCGCTGCAAGAAAGGCCCTTTACGAATCGCGCGAAGTGCTCCCGCGACAACCACAGTCCTGCGCAATCGGGGCAGATCATAGCGGATTCGTCGGCGAGTTCGACTCGCTCCAACCGCTGCGCACAGCNNGACATATCATGCCCATCCGAGTCCCTTTCATTCGGACAGCCGGTCTGATCCAGGCCAACAACGCCTCGGCACGCCATGAAGAGCCATTCTATCTCAAGGACGCCCAACTGGGCAACGATCTTCACGGTTTTCCGGCTTTGAGTTGCGAAAACCCGGTGTCTTCGTCTCGTGGCACGCCAGAATCGGCTATTGATATACGCGGGGTCGCGTGCAATACTGAGGTTGCTGTCTGTTGTCTCATACTTAAACGGAATGTCGGATTCTACTGGAGATACACTTATGGGTCCACACGACGACACAAGACTATCCCGGCGGGGGTTTCTGGCGGCTTCGGGTTCGGCGTTTGCGTTTTCTGTTGTGCTGGGGCCGGTGTTAGGGGCCGATGCGCCGAGCAACAAGCTGAATCTGGCCGGTGTGGGCGTCGGCGGCATGGGCAGGGCGTATCTGGAAGGCTGTCGCGGCGAGAACGTCATTGCGTTGTGCGACGTCGACGCCGACTACGCAGCAGGCACGTTCAAGCAGTACCCGAAGGCCCGCGTATACAACGACTACCGCAAGATGCTGGATGAGGAGAAGGGCATTGACGGGGTGGTGATCGGCACACCGGACCATACGCACGCCCTGATTGCGATGGCCGCTATGACGATGGGCAAGCACATCTACTGCGCCAAGCCGCTGACGCGGACGGTCCATGAGGCGATGCTGCTGACCGAGACGGCGGGCAAGACGGGCGTGGCGACGCAGATGAGCGTCCAGAGTGACGCGGCCGAGAGCCAGCGGACGCTGTGCGAGTGGATCTGGGGCGGGGCGATCGGCAAGGTGCGGGAGGTGCACGTGTGGTCCGATCGGCCGATCTGGCCGCAGGCGCTGGACCGGCCGAAGGAGACGCCGCCGGCGCCGGATGGGCTCGATTGGGATATGTGGCTGGGGCCGGCCCCGCAACGGCCGTACCATCCGATCTACGTGCCGTTCAAGTGGCGCGGCTGGTACGACTTCGGCACGGGGGCCCTGGGCGATATGGGCTGCCATACGTTCGCGCACATCGCCAAGGTGCTCAAGCTGGGCTGGCCGACGGCCGTGCACGCCAGCAGTTCAAGACTGTACACAGAGACGTTCCCGGCCGCGTCGGTGGTGCATTGGGATTTTCCCGCCCGCGGGGATATGCCGCCGGTGAAGGTCACCTGGTACGACGGCGGGCTCAAACCCCGGCGGCCGGATGAACTGGGCGACGGCGAGAACCTGGGCAACGACGGCCTGCTCTGGATCGGCGATGAAGGCACGATCCTGGGTGGCTTTACCGGCAACGGCTCGCGGCTGATTCCCGAGAAGCGGATGAAAGACTTCAGGCCGCCGGATAAGACGCTGCCGCGGTCCATCGGGCACTATAAGGAGTGGTGCGAGGCCTGCAAGGGCGGCCCGGCCGCCGGCTGCAACTTCGCGTTCGGCGGCCCATTGACGGCGGTCGTACTGCTGGGCAACATTGCGCTGCGCCGCCAACACAAGCTGCTCTGGGATGCCGAAAACACGCGATTTGCCAACGACGACGAGGCCAACAAGCTCCTGAGCGAACCCTACCGCGACGGCTGGACATTGTAGCTGCCATCCGGCGATCATGTCACCCCTGCGGTGCAAAGACGCAGCATCTTGTTCTTTGCAGGCATTGTGTCGAGGTTGGTTTCACATTACATGCGGACGTGAAGCTGAAAACGTAAAGACCAAAACGAGAAGCCACAACTCAAAGCCCAAAACCGCTCGCGTATGTGAAACCCAGCACACAGTCGGCAGCGCCGGCGCGCACCGCGCCGCCCTGCACTTGGTCCGGTCCCAGGGGGCTTCCGGGCGGCCGCTGTCATCGCGCGCCGGATCGGATGCTGGGCCGGGTTCTGGCTTCTGGGCTTCGGTTTCACACTTTACGTTTTACGTTTTGCGTTCGCGGTCAAGCCAGCTTTTGGGTGCGGCTGGCCCTACAGGGCCCTGATGCGGACATTTCGGTACCAGACGTTGGCGCCGTGGTCCTGGAAGCCGATGTGGCCTTCGCGTTTGAAGTCTTTCAGCGCCCTGCTGAACTTGTTCTTGACGCCGCCGGGGTTCTGACCGGGCGTGTCCCACTTATCGACGTCCATGTCGATGATCTGCTCGCCGTTCATCACGATCGTGATCTTGTTGTCGATGGTGGTGATGGTGACGTGGTTCCATTGGTTGTCCCGGGTCATTTCCTTCGTCGGGGCCAGGGCGTCGTAGACGGCGCCGGAGCTGTTCTTGCCGGGGTTGTTCGTCGGACGATAGACCTGCATCTCGAAGCCGGTCTGGACGCAGTCCTTCATGTTGTCGGTGCGGAAGAACACGCCGCTGTTGCCCTCGGTCTTGAACTCCAGGTCGAGGACGAAGTCGCCGAATCGCTGCTTCGTCCAGATCATGCCGGCGCCTTCCTTGCGGGCCAGCACGTCGCGGCCGTCCTCCTGGATGATGACCCAATTGGGATTCGGCGGGCCTCCGTTCTCATTCTGCCATTTGTCGAGGTCCGCGGCTGTCTCGAACAACACCTGCCAGCCACCCGCCCGGGACTTGCCGGTGCCGTTATTGAGCAGCAGATCCACGCGCGGGGCATTGTGATTGTACGGTTTGAGCAGGATATCGAGGTCGCCGTCGCCGTCGAAATCGCCGAGTTTGCCTTCGTGAATGCCCTGGCCCTTCCAGGCGACGGTCGCGCGGAAGTTGCCCCGGCCGTCGCCATAGCAGACGAAGACCTGCGCGTTGTCACCGGCCCCGGGGTTGCCCATCTCGCCGATCATGATGTCCGAGTGCCCATCGCCGTCGATGTCGCGAATCTCGCAGGTATGGCCGTGGATGACATGCCGCAGAACGTGCCTGACCCACTTGGCGCCGTCCCACCCATACCAGGCGGCCTCGCCGTCCATATCGCCGGGGCTGAACACCACTTCCGGCCGTCCGCCCTCGACCAACTGGCCGATGGCGCACTGCGTGAACGTCATCTCGCCGTCAATGACGTGCTCTTCAAAGTCCATGCCGCCGGTATGCTTGAACCACCGGCCGCCGCCGATGATGTCGAGCTTGCCGTCGCCGTCGATATCCATCGGGACCGATGGAAAGCCTTCCCGCTCGCGGCCGCTATCCCAGGTGTAGATCGTAGCGGGCTGCCAGGGACCGGCGGACCTGGGGTCGGATGGTATCTTGTAGAACAGCAGGTTCCTGGCACCCTGGTTCCACGTGACTAAATCGATCCGGCCGTCGCCGTCGTAATCGGCGCACGACTGGTCGTGATGCTTGTTGGCGCCGGAGCCCTTGATCAGTCTCCGCGTCCACGGCTTGTCATAGTTGGGGTAGGGGTTCTCCCACCACCAGAGGTTGTTGCCGCTGGCGTCCTGCCCGAAGATGACGTCCAGATCGCCGTCGCCGTCGATGTCACACACATCACCGCCGGCCTCGGGCTTCAGCGGTGTCCCGTCGATGACCTTGAGATCCCAGCTCTTGCCGTTGTACTTGTACCAGACTACCGACGGGGTCTTCGTCCGCTCGGTCACGATGAAGTCATCGATGCCGTCTCTGTCGAGATCGGCGACGATACAGGCGGTCTGCTGGTTGCCCGCATTGGGCCCCGGCAAGGTCTTATGTTCCCACTGGACCGGCCCGGCCGAGCCGATGCCCGCCGTGAGCAGGAGGCTCGCCACCGCAAAAAGACAATGTAACTGCCTGCCATCAAAGGTTTTACAGCACACTGAACCGGACGTTCTCATGACGATTCTCCTAAAAGAAGCAACCGAAACCCACGCATATCAGACTATCAGATGCCCGCCGCCGCGCCCAGTACCAATCCCGCTGCCGCCATGTATACGGCGGCGCAATAATTTCCCCGGGTGCTGCGTCATAGGGCATTGGCATGGGTGCGCAAATATGCTAGCATTTTAGCTTTTGCCGGCAATGACGGACGTTGTGGCCGGAGCAAAGTCCACCTATAGACTAGGAGATGACTATGGAACGACGGGGTTTTCTGGCGGCATCGTGTTTTGCGGGTTTGGGGGCGTTGGCCGCCGAGGCCGCTGGTGCACAGGGTTCAGGCAGGGGCCGTGGCGACCGGCCAAGACGCGACATCTATGAGCTGCGCCGATACACGCTGGACACCGAGGCACAGAGGGCCGGCCTTGAGGCCTTTTTCGCCGATGCCGCCATTGCCGCACTAAACCGTATCGAAGTCAACCCCGTGGGCGTCTTTGCGCCGTTAGAGGGTTTCAGCCCTGTGTATGTGTTGCTGCGGCACCGGAACTTCTGGACGTTCACCAGTTCAACCCAAAGACTACTGGCCGACGAGGAATTCCTCGCCAAGGGCGCCAAATTTCTTGATGCCCCCGCCACGGACCCGGCCTACAAGCGCGTGGAAAGCTCCGCCATGGTGGCCTTCGAGGGCATGCCGGAACTGGAGATCCCCAGCAAGGCCGAGACGCGAATCCTGCAACTTCGCATTTATGAGAGCCCCAGTGTCAAAACGGGCCAGAAGAAGATTGAGATGTTCAACACCGGCGAGATTGCCATCTTCCGCAAGGTCGGGCTCAATCCGGTTTTCTTTGGCGAGACCGTCGTCGGCTCGGCCATGCCAAACCTTACCTATATGCTGGGATTTGACAACATGGGCGAGCGAGAGGCCGCTTGGAAGCGGTTTGGCGGCGACCCCGACTGGCAGAAACTCCGCGCCATCCCCGACTACGCCGACAAGAAGATACTCAGTAATATCACGAATATCTTCCTCAAACCGTTGCCGTGCTCGCAGATTTAGCGGGCTTGTGGCCCGTGCCGATGCCCAGGCGGTCGATGGAATGCGGTAATTTGTGCTTGATTTCACAAGCGGAATGCACTATATACCCGCCGGCCCCCGTCATAGACTCTGTCAGTCGCGCGCAAAGATAATTGTCCAACACAGTTAAAAGGGCCCCTGGATGACACTAAGAGGCGGCTACGACGTGATCCTCGCCGGCAGACCGGATAAGACGCTCTCGCCGATGCCCGATCCCGATGTGCTCTATCTGCCGCTGAAGAGCCGGCGGTTTCATTTTGCGGATGTCCGTGTCAAAGACGGCGATGCCGTCGGGCAGGGCGATACGCTGGCCACAGACCCGGCCAACTTCTCCGTTCCGCTGCTGGCGCCCAGAGCGGGCAAGGTGGTTTACGACCCGTCGGCCCCGTGCATCACGCTGGCCGATCTTGCCAAAGCGCCGGCGAAGGCCAAACCGGCCGATGCCGCTGCGCAGCCGCCCCATGTTGCCCCTGAGATGGGCGACGGGGGCCGCAATCACTACAGATTGCTCAGTCTCGGCGCCTGGGAGTACTTCTGCGACGCCTACACTGGAGCGTTGCCCGATCCGTTTGGTGCTTGCCAGGCGGTCATCGTCTCAACGGTTGCGCTGGAGCCGTTCGTGGCCCGCGGCGATGCACAGCTCGGCGGCAGGCTGCTCAATTTCACCCGCGGCCTTGAGCACCTCCAATCGCTGCTGGAATACCAGCCTATCTACCTGGTCATGCCCGACATTCACTCGCAACTGGCCACCCAGGTCCGTGAGCAGCTTCGCGGCTACGCATGGGTCAGGCTCGTGCAAATACCGCCGAAATACCCGTTTGACAACTTCTCGGTCCTGGCCCGGCATCTGGGCCTCAAGCCGGCCGCGGGTCCCGTCTGGTGCCTTCGGACCGAGGGTGTGCTCGCCGTCGATCAGGCCCTGACCGGCGGCAAGCCCTGCCTGGCGCGGATTGTGGCCATCGGCGGCCCGCCGGTTTCGTCTCCGCGCCACTACGAAGTCCTGCCCGGCCACCCGCTGGCGGACATTGCGGCCCGCGCCGGCCTGGGCTCGAACATCCGCCTGCTCGACGGCGGGGCGCTGACGGGCAAGAAGGTGGAGCTTTCCGATACGAGCGGGCTCGATCCAGCCTGCCGCGGTCTGACCGCGCTGACGGAGCAGACCGACCGCGAATTCCTGGGTTTCGTCCGTCCCGGCGCCGACAGAAGGTCCTATGCGGCCTGCTTCCTCAGCACACTGCGAGGCAAGTTCAGCGAGAAGTTGACCACCGGCATGAGAGGCGAGCCGCGTCCGTGCATCGGGTGCAACTTCTGCGCGGAGGTCTGTCCGGCCGGAATCCTGCCGTACCTCATTCACAAGTACCTCTACGCCGATCAGATCGATGAGGTCGTCCAGGCCCGGGTGGATTTGTGCGTCGAGTGCGGCTTGTGCTCGTTTGTCTGTCCGTGCAAGATCGAGTTGATGCAGCAGTTCATCGACGCCAAGGCCGTTATCGCCAAGGAGAAGGCGGAGGCCGAGGCCGCCGCCGCGAAGGCCGCCGCGGCCGAGGAGGCCGCCAGAGAAGCCGCCGCGGCCGCTGCCGCACAGGAGTCCCGATGAAGATCATAAGAAAGGTATTCGACGGCTTGCAGCCCCTTTTCGAAGACGGCGGCAGGCTCAAGACGTTCAAGGCGGTCTACGAGGCGCTGGACAACTTCTTCTTCGCCCCGTCGTCGCGCACGCCCAATGCTCCGCATCTGCGGGACCCGCTCGACCTCAAACGCTATATGTCGATGGTGATTGTGGGCCTGGCACCGGCGCTGCTGGCGGCGCTGTACCTCAACGGTCCGCGCCTGCTGGCGATGATCATCGTCTCCTACATGGCCGGCGGCGCCGTCGAAGTGGCCTTTGCCGCGATTCGCAAGAAGGAGATTCACGAGGGGTTTCTCGTTACGGGACTGATCTTCCCGATGGTCCTGCCCGGCGCCCTGCCGCTGTGGATGGTCGCCGTGGGCGTGGCCTTCGGCGTGTTCGTTGGCAAGGAACTGTTCGGCGGTGTCGGCCGCAACGTCTTCAATCCCGCCATCGTGGCCCGTTGCTTCCTGGCCCTGGCCTACCCCAGGGCGATGTCGGGCGGCTATGTCGAACCCGGCGGTCCCGCTCGACTGCTCGAATGGGTGGGCCTCGACGCCGTCAGCGGCGCCACGCCGCTGGGACTGGCCAAGCAGGGGGCCTGGATGGATGTGCCCTTGCTCGACATGTTCCTCGGTCGAATTGCCGGCAGCGCCGCCGAGACCAGCACGCTGGCCATTCTCATCGGCGGGGGCTTTCTGCTGATGACCCGCGTGGCCAACTGGCGGACGGTGGCGGGGGTCCTGGGTTCGGCCGCCGTCATGGCCCTGATCTTCTGCGGCAGTCTGAAGGAGGTCGCGTGGCAGCTTTGTGCCGGCGGACTGATGTTCGGCGCCTTCTTCATGGCCACGGACCCGGTCACCGGCGCCTCCACCAACCTCGGCAAGGTCATGTACGGCATCATCATCGGCGTGGTCGTCATGCTCATACGGAACTTCACGGGATACGTCGAGGGCGTGATGTTCGCCATACTGTTGGGCAATATCGTATCGCCCGTCATTGACGAGATTCTGTACAAGATGCGGTTCAGGAGGCTTCAACTTGAAGGGTAATGTCTACACGCTGTGCTTCGCCGCGGCGCTCGGGACCGTCTGTGCGTTGCTGCTGACGGCCGCGGGCGGCTTCACGGCGCCGTACCGCCAGGCCAACGCGCTGGCCGAAGAAACGGTCAACGTCCTGAAGGTCCTCAATGTCCCGTTCGATATGAAAGCCCCGGCGAAGGAGCTGCTCAAAGTCCGCGAGGAGAACGTCAGGGAGGATTCATCGACCGGCCAGACTGTCTACATCTATGCGAAGCCCGGCGCCGCGGCCCCCGAGGCCGTTGCGATGCGTTTCTCGGGTCCCGGTCTATGGGGGCCGATTAAGGGGCTGCTGGCGCTGGAGAGCGACCGTAGGACCATCCGGGGTATTACCTTTTACGAGCAGGAGGAGACCCCTGGCCTGGGTGGCGAGATCGCCGGCGAGGAGTTCACCGGTCGCTTCGCGGGCAAGGCCATCATCGGCGCCGACGGCAAGCCGGGTTTCGAAGTCGCCATGCCGGGCAGCCCCCAGGCCGTCAACCGCGTGGACGGCATCACCGGCGCGACCATGACCTGCGACAAGGTCGAGGCCATGCTCAATACGGCTATAGAGACTTTCGTGAAGGAGAAATAATCCGATGGCGGACATGAAACAACCGGCCTGTGCATCCTGCGGAGGCGCCGGCCTCTGCGGCGGCAAGGCCTTGGCCACCCTGAAGGACGGTTCCTGGACGACCAACCCGCTGGCGGTCCAGATGCTTGGCATCTGCTCGGCCTTGGCGGTCACCAACCGCCTGGAGAACTCCCTGGTCATGGGGGCGGCCCTGATCTTCGTGTGCGTCGGTTCGAATCTGATCGTCTCGCTCCTGCGCAAGGCCATCCCGACCCGCATCCGCATGATCGTGGAAGTGGCCGTCATCGCCACCTTCGTTATCGTCTTCGATCAGTTCCTCAAGGCCTTTTACTGGGACATGTCCAGGCAGCTCGGTCCCTACGTCGGCCTGATTATCACCAACTGCATCGTCATGGGCCGCGCCGAGGCCTTCGCCCTGCAGAACCCGCCGCTGTTGTCGATAGTCGACGGCCTGGCCAACGGCGTCGGCTACGCCGTGATTCTGGCGATCATCGGTTTCTTCCGTGAACTGCTGGGCGCCGGCGAGGTCATGGGTATTCGCCTGCTCGGCGAAGGCTGGTACACGCCCAACCAGTTGATGATCCTGGCCCCGGGCGCGTTCTTCGCCCTCGGCATCGTCATCGCGGTCTTCAATCACTTCAAGGGACCCGATCCCGAGGAGAAGAAATAATGACGGAAACATCCGCCCTTGTCATCCTGATTGCGGCCATATTCACCAACAATATCCTGCTGACCAACTTTCTGGGCATGTGTTCGTTTATCGCCTGCTCGCGTCAGATCAACACGAGCATCGGGCTCGGCACCGCCGTCACCTTTGTCATGACCTGCACCACGGCGATCAACTACCTCATCTATCATCATGTCCTGGCGCCGTACAATCTGACCCATCTGAGTTTCATCGTGTTCATCGCCGTCATCGCCGGCTTCGTACAGTTCGTGGAGATGTTCGTCGAGCGTTTCAGCCCCAAGCTCTACTTTGCGCTCGGCATCTTTCTGCCTCTGATCACGGTCAACTGCGCGATCCTGGGCGCATCGCTGTTCATGGTGATTCGCAACTACCACTTCTGGCAGTCGGCCGCTTTCGGCTTCGGCGGGGGGCTTGGCTGGATGGTGGCGATCGTCCTGATGGCCGGTCTGCGGCAGAAGATGCGGTACAGTAGTGTTCCGAAGCCCTTCGAGGGTGTGGCTATCGCCATGATCCTCACCTGCGTGATAGCGATGGCTTTTATGGGCTTCGCCGGAATGGTGGCGATTCAATAACTCTGCTCGAAATGATGACTATGATACTTGCATCGGCCATAAGCGTGTACGTCCTGTCCGTGGGAACGTTCGCCGGCTTGACCGTCGCCCTGGCGGGCCTGTTGATCCTCGCGGAGCGTTTTCTCGTCAACTACGGCGTCTGCAAACTCGACATCAACGCCGGCGAGAAACCCCTGGAAGTCAAGGGCGGACAGAGTCTTCTGGCGGCCCTGTACGCCAATGAGATATTCATCCCCTCGGCCTGCGGCGGCAAGGGGACGTGCGGGCACTGCAAGATTACCGTGACCGCCGGCGGCGGGCCGGTTCTGCCGACCGAGACGCCCTATCTTTCGCGGCAGGAGGTCCGCTCGAACGTCCGCCTGGCCTGTCAGGTGAAAATCCGCGAAGACATCTACGTCCGCATCCCGGAGGAGATGCTCAACGTCAAGATGTTCAACGCCGTTGTCGAGAGCGCCACGACCCTGACCTATGACATTCGCGAAGTGCGCATGAAGCTGATCGAGCCGGCCGAGATCAAGCAGCGTCCCGGGCAGTATGTCCAGATTCAGGCTCCCTCCCCTGATGGTCCGGTTTTCCGCGCTTACTCCATCAGCTCGGCCACGTATGAGACCGACGTGGTCGAACTCGTTGTACGGCTTGTGCCGGGCGGTATCGGCTCGACCTACCTGCACAACATCCAGCCCGGCGACCCCATCGTCTTCACCGGTCCCTACGGTGAGTTCATCCTCAACGAAGACCCGAACACTGAAATCGTGTGCGTCGGCGGCGGCTGCGGCATGGCCCCCATGAAGAACATCATCTACTCGATTTACGACCGTTGGCCCGACCGCGTCTGCTGGCTGTTCTTCGGCTGTCGAACGACCGCCGATGTCTTCTACCTCGAACGCTTCCAGGAGCTGGCCCGAAAGTTCCCCAACCTCAAGATCATCTACGCGCTGTCCGATAAGCTTGGCCCGGAGGAGAAGTGGGATGGGGAAAGCGGCTTTGTTCACCTGTCCGTGGACAAGTATCTGGAGCCCGGCGTGCCGCGCCAGGCGTTTCTGTGCGGGCCGCCGCTGATGATCGAGGCGGCCACCCGTGTCCTCCAGGAAAAGGGCCTCAAGCCCGAGGACATCTTCTACGACGAGTTCTAGGGAGGGTGCCGCCTACTCGATTCCGAAGACGAGCGACTTGAGCCGCCGGAACTCGCCTCGGACATCCTGAGACCGCATCTTCATCACCTCGGCGTCCTTCTCGGCGGCCGCGATTTCAAGCTGTTGCGCCGCCTGCGACAGCGGTTTGGCGGAAATAGCGGCCGCCGCCCCCTTGAGCGAATGGGCCGCCGCCATCACACGACCGAAGTCGTTGTGGTTGACCGCCTCGCCCAGTTCCTCAAGATGGGCTGGCTTGTCCGCGAAGAATGCCTTGACGACCTCACGCGCCAGCTCCTCATCACAGCACCGGTTCACCAAATCCGTCCAGTCGATAGCCTTTTGTTGCACACTTGTCATGGTGCTCCTTGTTGTCAGGATCGCAGCGACCGTCTTTCACGACTTACCGTATTTCTACGTAATCCTACTATCGACCCCTTTGCCGTCCCCATTCGGATCCATTCCAGGCTTCCATCAGAAGGCCGTTTTTCACGAGCCAATTCCGTTATTCGAGGACCTGTGTAAACGCACCGTCCAATAATCTGTATCCTCCTTGTCCTCGCGACACCGCGTACCGGGGGCATTACGGCGCGGAGATTTGTGCCCACCGATTCTCCTTGACCCCAAGAATGGACGTTTCTTACAATACCGCAGGTGGCGCTTGGGGGCCTTGCCCCCTTGCTCTCCGAGGGCCGTCGCCGGCGGCAGCCAAAGCCATGATGTTTCTGATACAGGAGAACGAAATGACTCTGACGCGCACATCGACACTCGTCATGGCAATCATGGGGCTTCTTGTCGGCCCGGCAGCAGCCATCGCGGCCGATTGGCCCTGTTGGCGGGGCCCACAGCGTAACGGCCAATCGCCGGACACCGGCCTGCTCAAGGCCTGGCCGGCCGGCGGTCCCAAACTGCTCTGGAAGGTCGAGACCCTCGGCAGCGGTTACTCAACCGTCTCGGTGGCCGGCGGAACGATCTACGCCTCCGGCGATGCGTCCGGTAATCTCTGTGTTTTCGCATTTGACATGGATGGTAAGGAGAAATGGAAGGTCTCCCCCGACAAGGCCTGGACGAGGGACCATCCGGGCTCGCGATCGACCCCCACGATTGACGGCGACAGGCTCTACGTCCTGTCCGGCAATGGCGTACTCGCCTGTCTCAGGACCGTCGACGGCGCCAAAGTGTGGTCGAAGAGCCTGGCCGATTTGGGCGGCAAGCCGGGCGGCTGGGGTTACGCCGAATCCGTCCTGATCCTGGGCGAACTGGCCATTGCCAAGCCGGGGGGCGAAAACTGCATCGTCGCCTTCAACAAGAACAACGGCGAGACCGTCTGGAAGAGCGTCGGTTTCACGGCCGGACCTGAATACGGCTCCTGTGTACCCTTCACCCACGACGGACTCGACATGATCGCCACCGGCACCCGGGGCGGCATCGTCGCCGTCGCCGCCGGGACCGGCGAGGTCCTCTGGTCCAATCCCTGGTGCAAGGACAACGTTGCCAACTGCCCCGACCCGCAGTACGCCGACGGCCGGGTCTTCTGGGCCAACGGCTACAACAAGGGCGGCATTTGTCTGACGCTCAGCGTCTCCGGCGATACCGTCGCCGCCGAGCAGGCCTGGACGACACGGAATATGGTCTGCCATCACGGCGGCTACGTCATCGTCGACGGTCATATCTACGGCAACCACAGCAGCGGCTGGTCCTGCCTCGACCTCAAGACCGGACAGGTCAAGTGGAACGAAAGGGCGGTCGGCAAGGGCTCCTGCACATGGGCCGATGGGATGTTGTACCTCTTCGTCGAAGACGGCGGTAAGGCCGCCCTGGCCGCCTGCTCGCCCGAAGGCCTGAAAGTTACCGGCGAAGTCACCGTCCAGGGCCGCGGCCCCAGTTGGGCCCACCCGGTCGTCATCGGCGGCCGTCTCTATCTCCGCTATGATACGAACCTCTACTGCTTCGACGTCAAGGCCCTCTGAGCCAACGGCGAATACGGCCACTTTTTAGGAGTGTGTGAAATGTCAAACAAATCAAGGCGCGAATTCTTGAAGTGTTCGCTGGCCGCCGGAACGGCGTTTGTCGTCTGTGGCACGCGGGCCACGCCCAAGGTCCTCGGGGCCAACAACCGCCTGCGCATCGCCGTAGCCGGCGTCAACGGCCGTGGCGACAGCCACATTAGCGGCTGGCTGGATCAGGACAATGTCGAGATCGCCTACCTGATCGACCCCGACGAGCGGGTCCTGGCGAACAAGCTCAAAACCGTGGAACGCAAGGTCGAGGGCAAGTACACCTGCCGAGGCCTGACCGACGTCCGCAAGGCCCTGGAAGACAAGAACCTCGACGCCATCTCCATCGCCACCCCGAATCACTGGCATTCGCTGATGACCATCTGGGCGGCCCAGGCCGGCAAGCACGTCTACGTCGAAAAGCCCATGAGCCACGACATTGTCGAAGGCCGCGTTGCCGTCGAGGCCCAGAAGAAGTACGGCGTCGTGGTCCAGCATGGCACGCAGAGCCGCAGCAGCGCCTCCAACGCCGGCCTCCACGATCTGGTCCGCTCCGGCAAGTTCGGCAAGATGAAGATCTCCTACGGCTACTGCTGCAAGCCCCGCGACGGCATCGGCTTCAAGAGTCCGTCCGCCCCGCCGGCCCATCTGGACTGGAACCTCTGGCGCGGCCCGGCCATTATCGACAGCTACCACGGCAACTACGTCCACTACAACTGGCACTGGTTCTGGGAGACCGGCAACGGCGATATGAACAACCAGGGCACCCACCAGCTCGATATGGCCTGCTGGGCCCTGGACACTGATACGGTCCATCCCATCCGCGCCATGGCCCTCGGCGGGCGCTTTGCCTGGAACGACCAGGGTGAGACCCCCAATACGATGTTCGGCATCGCCGAGTACCCCAACGGCCAGTTCGTCTACTTCAACGTCCGAAACGTCAACTACGACGGCTACCCGCGCCAGGTCGAGAACGAGTACTACTTCGAAGACGGCGGCAAGATCATCCGAGGTCGCTACTATCCCAAGGGCAGCACCGAGGGCGAGAAGATCGACGTCCCCGCCGGCAAGGTCACACCGGGCGGCAACTGGGCCAGTTTCATCGCGGCCTGCCGCGCCGGCGACCCGATGATGGCCAACGGAAACGCATGGGAGGCGCACAAGGGATGCGTCGTGGGGCACCTCATGAACAACTCCTATCGCCTGGGCAAGGCCGTCCCGTTCAACGCCAAGGCCGGCGGCTTCGCCGACAACACGGACGCCTCCGAGCACTTCATGAGACTCCACGAGATCATGAGCAAGGGCGTCGGCGTCCCGGAAGGCAAGGCCGAGTACATCGTCGGCCCCTGGCTGACCTTCGACCCAAAGACCGAGCGCCACACCGGCGAATTCGCGGCCGAGGCCAACGAACTGCTCAAGGACGCCAACCGTCCCGGCTTCCAGGTTCCGGATGCCGGCAGGGTGTGAAGCCTATTGCATTTGAGATGGGCAACACGGACAATGAAAAGGGCTGCGATGCAAGTCGCAGCCCTTTGACTATTCTCGGGACGGTGAAGCAGACTATTCGATGGTGATGTCGAGCCTGCCCTCAAGCACCCCTGCCAGCGGACCGGTGTCCACCTTCATCGTAGCCGTGTATCGTCCCGGCTCAACGTCTCGGCTCTCCCACGAGAGCCCGCAGGTGCCGCCTCACCCATATTCCAGCGTCTGCGACACCACCCGTTTGCCCGCGGCGTCACAAATCTCCACAACAGGCTTGGCGTCGTCACTGCGGTTGTTCTGGTGGTTGCTGAACCGCCCGTATACCTCGCCCGCCTCGCCCACGACCTTCGGCGTGATGTAGATAACGTCGCCCTTGGCGTATGCGGCCTTCTCTTTGGGCTCGGCGGAATAGCGGTCCTTCGCATCGACGGCCAAGACAGTCATCCGCGGGCGACCCAGTTCCATTGTGAACGTCTTGTTCGGCTCGATGGCGATCTGGGGGCCATCCTTGAAACTCGTATTCCACCGATACTGATCGTCCGGCCCGTAGATGATGTAGCCGCTGACCATCCGGTAGTCGCCCTCCGGCAGATTCGAGACATCGGCCCCCACATTGAAGTGGATACCCTCATCTTGGGCCCCTTTGAGCGTGGCGTTGTTCAGCCGGACTTTGAGATTCGCATCACCGAGCAGCCGCACCTGCAGCCGGCCCGTCGGTGACACATCCTTCTCCACCACGACTTTGGCGACACATTGCGTGTTCGGGTCGTGTTCGATGCGGAGCTTGTAGAAGCACCCGTTCTCACTGACGACCTTGCTGAGCGTATGGCGGCCCAGGTATCGCCCCGTCGCCTGAGCGCCGGCCTGCAGTGAATACATGCTCCGCCCGAAACTGTCAAACTCGCCGTCGAACCCGTTCGTGTAGAGCAGCAGCGTCACCGGCTGCCCATTGGCCCGCGCGTGGCCTTCCAGCACGCACGCCGGGCTCCACATGCAGTTCGGCTGGTCGCCGCCGTAAAACGCCACCTGGAGCATCGCCCGGAATTTCACCTCACGGCCTTCTTCGGTCTTGATCAGGAAGTCCGGCGTGTAGCACTCGACGGCATCGGGACTGCCTTCGGATCGCCTGAATGATGTGACCCTCTCATCGTCGGTGAGCTGGCCGTCCGCGTTCAGATCGAAATACAGGGCCTTGACGTCCTTGCCCTTGTGCTCGACCAGCGCCCATTCGGCCCCCTTGAATCTCGGGTTGTACACGAGCGTTACGTCCTTGGTCTGCGCCTTGACCGCCTCGATAAAGGGATTGGTCTCGTCGCCTCCTCCTCCGAACCCCCAATAGGAGTTGTATCGCACCTCGTCCTCGCCGCCCGTCAACCCCCGGTATGCCATCTCGAACTCCAGCTTCTCGAACACCGGCACGGGCGCGACAACCGCCGATGGCCTTCCCATCTGCCTGTCGTCGCGGATTCCCACCAGCCTCGCCAGCAGCCCCAGCCCCACCACTACAAGGACCGCTGCAAGAGCGCCGATCACCAGCTTCTTCATTCGACACCTCACCTTCATTGGACCTATCTAGTCGCCGACCCGCGCCGGGGCCGCTACGTCCGCACCCACGTCGCCCTTGAGCATCTCAAACAGCGGATTGTCGGTGCCCAGGATCAATCGGGTCTGCCGTCCGAGGGATTGCTCGTACAACTCCAGCGTCTTCCAGAACCGGTAGAACTCCGGGTCCTTGCCGAACGCCTGTGCGTAGATCTCCACCGCCTTGGCGTCGGCCTGGCCTTCGATCTCCTTGGCCTGCCGGTAGGCCTCCGAAAGGATGGTCTTGGTTTCCCGCTCCTTGTCGCCCATGATCTTCTCGAATTCGCCGTCTCCCTCGGAGATATACTTCTTGGCGATCCGCAGCCGTTCCTCGATCATCCGCTCCTCCACCTTCTGCTTCACTGTCTCCACGTAGGTCAATCCCTTGACCAGTATCCCGGAGCCGTGAATCCCGATGCCGTATTCCTCGCACCCCAGCCGCGATGCCTCGGTGATCTCGGCGACGATCTTCGGACGGCCTTCCTGGACCTGGCCCACATCCGTGGTCTCCCTCAGTTCCTCCTCCGCCACCCGCATCGGCCGATTGTCCGTCCGCACGACCTCGATCAAGTCGCGTTTGGTGATTGCGTTGCGCGTCGCCGAGTCGATGATGTCGTCCAGGCGGGCGTGCGCCTGCTCTTCGGTGCCCACCGACCGCAGAAACTGCAGCGGATCCTCGATATACCACCTCGCCGTCGTATCGACCCAGATGTACTTCTTGTCCCGGGTCGGAATCTGTTCCGGAAAACCGTTCCATCGCAGCAGTCGGCGCTCGATCCGCCGCACATTCTGAATAAACGGTATCTTCATCCGCAGCCCCGCCCCTTGCCCCACCGCGATTCCCTCCCGTTCATACCGGGCCTTGAGCCGGGCCAGGACCTCCTCGGTTCGGCGCCCCTCGATGGGATTGATGATCACCCGCACGGGCTTGCCGAACTGCGTGACCACCGCCTGTTGCGACTGGTCCACCGTATAGAGGCTGAAGACCGTCAGAATCAGTACGACAACGACAACGATCACTGCGATAATCTGTTTCATGGTCATAATCTCGTATTTCGTACCGGTGTCAATCCGTATCAATCCGCCTTAGCCCGTGGTTCAACTACTTCTGCGCCGCATCCAGGTCGAGCTTCATCAGGATGCCGCCGTCGGCCCCGCCCTGTTCGATAATCCACTTTTCCTGTATTTGCGGCAGCAGCTTGGACATGGTCTCCAGATACATCCGCTGCCGTGTCACCTGCGGCGCCTTGCGGTACTCGGCATAGACGCTCTCAAACCGGGCGATATCACCCTGGGCCCGGTTGACCCGCTCGGCCGCATAGCCCCTGGCCGTCTCGACGAGCTTCTTGGCCTCGCCCCGCGTCTTGGGGATGACCTCGTTGTAGTCCTTCATCGCCTCGTTGATCCGCTGCTCCTTTTGCTGCAGCGACCGGTTGACCTCGTTGAATGTGGGGCGGACCTTCAGCGGCGGATTGGACGATTGCAGCTTGACCGCGACGATATGGACGCCCGCTTCATACTCGTCGAGCAGCGCCTGCAGCGATTCCTTGGCGGCGATTTCGTATTCGATTCGACCGATGGTAATCGCCTCATCGACGCTGCCGTTGCCGATGAGTTGCCGCATCACCGCCTGGGCGGCGTCGCGGATGGTGTACCGGGGAACGCGCACATTAAACAGATACTCGCGCGAATCTCTGACCTTGTATTGGACGATCCACTCGACGTCGACGATGTTCAGGTCGCCCGTGAGCATGATATACTCGCCGCGCAGGACCTCTCTGGCGGCGGCGCCGGCGTTGGCGCTGGAGACCTTCTCGCCGCTTTCGCTCAGGACGGTCATCAGGGCATCCCGCGGGGCCCGGCCGCTCTCAATCTCCTCGGCTCCGACGTATGCCGAGTCCACGCCCGCCCGGATCGTGCGGAAGCCGAATTCTTCCTTTTGCACCTTTTTGACCGGCACGGCCGTGGCGGTTTCGATGCCCAGGGGCAGTTTCAGGTGGATACCCGGCTCCGTGGTTCGATGGTACAGGCCGAACCGCTGAATCACACCTTCGGAATCCGTCGGGACCGTGTAGATCGACGTCTTGACGGCCGCCGCCGCAAGAATCAGCACCACGATGACCGCGGCATATCGCCCCATCTTGATCGGCGGTATCCGCGCGGGCCGGCGATTCTGTCGCATCTGTTCGAGCAAATCTCTCATATCCATAACAGGGTCCTCGAATACAGCCGGTTATCGTGTACACGCTCCGGTTTGTTCATAGACGCCCATTGTGCGCCCCGTTGGCGACCAAGTAAAGACAAACCCGGCTGATCACCGGGCGTCAAGTATCCATACGCATCACTCAACAAGATATTCTCTCGAAATCGCGCAACGTTGCCATGACGCCTTACACAAGGCTCGATTCTCGCCGTTCCGCCGGCGGCACGATCGCGCCTGCTACCCGCACGCCCTCCTGCATACATCAACGAAGTCCATTGCCCGATGCAACATATTGCCGGCTTCGGTCTCGGAGACTTCAACGTGTGCTTCGTAGTCGCTTTCCTGTCTCAAATCGAACGCCTCTCGGAGATGCTGATGATGAAGAGCATGAACGATGCCCGTTGCCACGAAGAACTGGCCGAAAGCGGATATGACGCCGCTGTGTGAGCCGCGTATCACGTCCTTCGTCAGCAGCACGGCGGTAGCGGCGTGAAACATGGCATAATAGGCCCTGTTGACCACCGACGCATATCGCTTCGATTCCAGCAGAAACTCGGCGTCGTCGATGCACTCGGCAGCCTTTTCGAATCGCTGCTGGACCTCTCGATTCATGCCTCGATTCCTTCTTCCCTAATTACCCTGTGGATAGCATAACGTCCGCGGCCGAAGTCGGAATCCGACGCCAGTAGAAAACTCACAAGTGTTCCATGATCCAGACTGACTTGTGAACCCAGCTCGCTGACACGCTCGTGTTCGGCAAAACGGTCCGGAATATCGTCCAGCACAACGGCGATGTCAACGTCGCTGGCCTCGTGCAACTGGTCGCGGGCGGCCGAGCCATAGAGATAGACCCCCCGCAGCCGCGGTCCGTAAATCCTCTCGAGCCTGGTCTTAACCAGTGCCGCTAAGTCCAGTGCCTGTTTCCTTGTCGTTACCATATCGACACGATACACAACTCGTTGGCCGATGTCAATCAAGCCCAGGCCGGACGACCTGGCCGCGGGCCTGGGCGACCGTGTCCTCGTAGGCGCCGAAGAACTCGCTGTTGCAGTCCAGCCACAGGGTCAGGCGGCGGCGGTCCTCATGGCTGAGCTTGACATCATAATGAGATGAGTCCATGTAGGACGTCAGTTTCGAGGCCCTTGCCCCGAATTGCCCCGGCGTCGTTCGCACACCCCCGTGCACGCCGTCGTTGATCGAGCCGTTGCTCACGTTGTAGTAGAAGCCGTACTCGCCCGCCAGGTTGGTATACGACCGCGTCCAGCCGTGGGGGCCCTCAATCTCGCCGCTCAGGTCCAGGGCTTCGCGCTGCTGGTGGCACGAAACGCAGTGGCGGTCCAGCACCGGCTGCACCAGGCGGACGTAGCTGAATGGGTTTGAGCCCTCGATCTCCGGCTCAATCGGCGAAGGCTCGCGCCGCATCGCCAGCGGCATGGCCGCATCGGGCCGGCGGGCCCGGTTCTTGGGTTCGTGGCAGCCCAGGCAGGTCAACTGCTCGCCGGGATGCAGGTAGGTGACGCTGCGCATCGACTGGACCGCCATCCCCGCCGCATCCAGGGCATGAAAATACAGCGCCTTTCCGGCCGGGGCGCGGAAGTACGCGCTGCCGTCGCGCTCGACCGGCACGGTCCCCAACACCGCTCGGG
>DDXG01000112.1 GCA_002347125.1 Phycisphaerales bacterium UBA2266 | reverse complement strand
CCCATCACCCGCTCGACCATCTCATCCAGCGCCGCCCCCAACTCCGCCGAGCACACCCCCGTCCGCAGATACGCCCGCACCTCGCCCGCCAACTCCCCCATCCGCTTCGAACATGCCGACCAGATCGCCCGATGCCCTCCATACACCGCCGCATCGTAGAACGACTCGCCCGCCCCCCGCATGAAATCCGCCATCCGCCCGCCATCCGGCATCCGCCGCGCCACCTCATGCCACAGCTCGATATTCAGGTCCACGGCCGACACCTCCGCATCCGACCGGCCCCGCGCGTATGAAACCAGCGACGCCACCCCCAGCGGCACATACGTGGGGCTGGCCCCCGGAGCAAACACCAACACAATACGACGACCCATTGCCATGCCTTGCGATACCCCAGAACCCATCCACCCAAAGCTCCGGACTATACCACCGGCCCCGTCCAGAATCAATCCCCCACAACCCGGTTAGGCAAATCGCTCTATAACCACCGGGCGTTTTCCTGAATTTCGCCCGCGACGGCGGAAAACCGCCCAAGTCCGGCCCTCTCGACAATCCGTCGCTCAACTCCGTTCGTAGTAACAAAGAGAGTGCCGCCACACCCTGCACCTGGAGTGCGCAAGAAAGGAGTACGAACATGGACAAGAAGACAGCCGTCACAATCGCCGCGGTCATCCTCGCTGCTTCGCTGTGGGCGACGCCGACCCGCGCCGACATCCAATACGCATACACCTACGGACCGGCCGGTGTACCGCTGGTTCGCCCGGTCGTGCATCTCGAACGGGCGTCGGCCCCGCCGTGCCCGTCGGTGGCGCAGGCCGGGCCGCTCGACGGCCTGGCCAAGCTCACGGCCGCCCTCCTGGCCCCCGTGGGCAATACGCTGGACGCGCTACTGACGCCACGAAAAGCCTCGGCCAGAGCCGGCGGGCGACGTATCCAGCCGGCCCGCGCCGAAGCCCAACCGCAACCCTGATCCCGCGGCCCCGTCCATCGGCGGGTCGTCACCATGCGCCGCACCACGGGGCCGACCAGACGCCCCCACACACCCGTTCCCGCCGTCTTACAGCCATCAAGGAGGTGATCTATCATGGCGCAAGAACACATAACAGACGTATCCAATGGCATACACATGGAGCCCCTGCACGAGACCGTCGAGGCCATGCGAGAGAAGCCGGAACTGGGCAAGTGCACCTTCTTCGCCCGTAACAAATGGGTCGGCGGTTGCCGCAACCAGACGGCCATCTCCGATTACTACTGCTGCGAGCAGCGCTGGTCCCACCCGGAGACCTTCAGGCTCGATTGCGATGAGCCCCTGAGCCTCGGCGGCGAGCAGTCCGCCCCCAACCCCGTCGAGCACCTGCTCAACGCTCTGGCCGGCTGCCTGACCACCGCCCTGGTCGCCCATGCCGCCGTCAGGGGAATCCACCTCGAAGAGGTCGAATCGGAACTCGAAGGCGACATCGACCTGCGCGGGTTCCTGGGCCTCGATCCCAGGGCCCCCAAGGGCTACACGAGCATCCGCGTCAAGTTCCGCGTCAAGGGCGACCAGCGCGACGCCGAGCAACTCAAGAAGCTCGCCGAGTTCTCGCCGGTCTACAACACGCTTATCCACAGCACCCACGTGGACCTCGACATCGAGACCCTCTGAGACAGCATTGCACGCCCTGCCCCGCGGCGATAGGATAGAAGGCAAATCGGCCCGATCCCACAATGGGACCGGCACGACCGTACAACCTTCTTCTGTCGCAGGAGCAGCCATGCACCGTCCAGCCGTCTCACACACATCGTCGTCCGCGTCCGCGCCCACCCGCTCGTCCCGCCGCCGCCTGCTCAAGCAGGGGGCCCACCTGGCCGCCGGTTCCGTCCTGGCCGCCGTGGCCTCCCGCGGCTGGACAGCCGAGGACAACACCATCCGCCTGGCCCTGGTCGGCTGCGGCGGGCGGGGAAGCGGCGCCGCCGGCGACGCCCTGTCCTCAACCACCGGCCCGACCCGGCTGATCGCCATGGCCGACGTCTTTGAGGACCGCCTCGCCGGCTCCCACAAGGCCCTGACCGAGCAGTTCGGGCCGAAGATCGACGTCCCCGCCGAGCGCCGCTTCGTCGGCTTCGACGCCTATAAGAAGGCCATCGATATCCTCGGTCCCGGCGGAGTCCTTATCCAGGCCACCCACGCGGTCTTTCGGCCGACCCACGTCGCCTATGCCATCGAGAAAGGCGTTCACGTCTTCATGGAGAAGTCTTTCGCCCCCGACCCCGGCGGCACCCAGGACCTGTTGGCCCTGAGCAAGACGGCCGACGCCAAAGGCCTCAAGATCGGCTGCGGGGTGATGTGCCGCCATTCCGAGTCCCGCCAGGCCCTCATCGACCGCATCCGCGAGGGCGCCATAGGCGATGTCCATCTCATCCGGGCCTACCGCATGGACGGCGGCGCCCGCATGGGGCCCTTCCCCGGCGGCCAGAGCGAGCTGCTCTGGCAGATCCGCCGCCCATACTTCTTTATCTGGGCCTCCTCCGGCTGGTTCAGCGAGATGATGATCCACCAGGTCGATGAATGCTGCTGGATCAAGGACGCCTGGCCGGTCTCCGCGCACGGCCTCGGCGGCTGCGAGCCGGGCGCCTCCGACGCCGGCGAGAACCTCCACACCTACTCCATCGAGTATACCTTCGCCGACGGCGCCAAGGCCATCGTCAACAGCCGCGCCGTCCCCAACAGCTTCGACGAATTCGCCACCTTCGTCCACGGCACGAAATCCGCCGCCCAGTTCTCCGGCAACGTCCACGCCCCGACCGTCCACATCTACGCCGACCAGCGGACCAACAAGGACGCCATCGCCTGGCGGCCGCCCCGTGAGCGGATCAGCCCCTACCAGAAGGAATGGGATGTCCTGCTGACGGCCGTCCGCAACGGCACGCCCCACAACGAACTGCCCCGCGCCTGCAACTCCAACCTGACCACCATCATGGGCCGCGCCGCCGTTCACCTCCAGCGAAATGTTACATGGGACGAGGTCGCCGCCTCCACCTTCAAATTCACCGACGCCGTCAAGGACTTTACACCCGATACCCCGCCCCCGTCCCGCGCCGACGCCAACGGCTTCTACCCCAAACCCAACACGCGCGATTGGCGCGAAATCTGACCGCCTGCCGCTGGAAGGAGCCGAATCATGCACCTGGATCGCCGCCGCTTCCTCAAGTTCGCCTGCGCCTCGCTGGCCGCGGCAACCTCATCGCCCGCGGCCGCCCATCGCGCCCCGCGCAAACCCAACATCGTCCTGTGCATGGCCGACGACCAGGGCTTCGGCGACATGGCCTACAACGGCCACCCCGTCCTCCAGACGCCCAACTTCGACGCCTTCGCCGCGGCGGCCCTGCGCTTCGACCGCTTCTACGCGGCCGCCCCGGTCTGCTCGCCCACCCGCGGCTCGGTCATGACCGGCCGGCACCCCAACCGCTTCGGCTGCTTCAAATGGGGCCACGGCCTGCGACCCCAGGAGATTACCGTCGCCGAGGCCCTCAAGACCGCCGGCTACGCCACCGGCCACTTCGGCAAGTGGCACCTCGGCTCAGTGCTCAAGGGCAGCCCCGTCAACCCCGGCGCCAGCGGCTTCGATGAGTGGTTCAGCGCCCCCAACTTCTTCGACAACGACCCCATCATGAGCCGCCGGGGCAAGGCCGTCCCGGCCCCCGGCGAAAGCTCCATGATCACCGTCGAGGCCGCCCTCGAATTCATCCGCAAACGCGCCAAATCCCGCAAGCCCTTCCTGGCCGTCGTCTGGTTCGGCTCGCCCCACAACCCCCACCAGGCCCTCGACGAGGACCTCGCCCTCTACCCGGACGAGTCCGAGAACCGCCGCCACTTCTACGGCGAGATCACCGCCATGGACCGGGCGTTCGGGACGCTGCGCCACGGCCTTCGGACCCTGGGCATCGCCGACAACACCCTCCTCTGGTACTGCTCGGACAATGGGGGCCTGCCCAACCTCGGCTCCACCGGCGGCCGTGCGAACAAGGGCAGCATCTATGAAGGGGGCCTGCGCGTCCCGGCCGTCCTTGAATGGCCCGCCCGCATCACCGCCCCGCGCGTAACCGCCGTGCCCGCCAACACATCGGACATCTACCCGACGCTGCTGGAGATCGCCGCCGTCGCCATGCCCGACCAGCCGCCGCTGGACGGCATCAGCCTCGTGCCCCTCATCGGCGGCCGCATGGACGCCCGCCCCCAGCCGATGGGCTTCTGGGACCACCCCACGCCCGGCATCACCACACCCAGCAAGCCCTGGATGGAGTCGCTCCACAAGGCCCAACTCGCCGGCCGCGACATCGACGACCCCTCGCGCCTCCGCCTCGACGCCGCCGAAATCAAGCAGCAATACCCCACCGACAGCTTCCCCGGCCATGCCGCCTGGCTCGACTGGCCCTGGAAACTACACCGCATCGAAAACAACAAGACCGGCGCCGTCAAGTACGAACTCTACAACCTCGCCAACGACCCCATAGAGCAAACCAACCTCCATCCCGACCGCCCCAACCGGGCTCAGCCCATGAAGGAGCACCTCAACAACTGGCTCCTCTCGGTAGTCAACAGCCTAAACGGCAAGGACTACCGCTGACTCTGCCGCCCAGGGTTCTTCGACAGCGCAACCCGAAAAAGACAAGATTCCCGTTGACAAGGCCGCATTCCCGTGGTAGCGTTACACTTCGAGTGGGGTTCTGGAGTCTCGGGGCGGCTTGAGCCGGACTCATCGAACCCGAGTTCGAGTGCGACACAGCGGTCATGGATTCTGGAAAGGAACAGAAACATGAGACGGGGACTGGCTGTGGTAATTCTGTGGGGATTCCTCTCAGCAGTGTCTTGCGGATCGGTCTGGCTGGCTGCCGACAGTAACATGCCGGACCCGAATCAGGAGGTGACGGTTTACGTTCATACCGACACGCCCCTGTACCTTCTGAGCCTCTGGGCGCAGGCCGTCGGCGATGCGAACGTGACGGCCGTAATGGGGCCAAACGACTGCAATCAGTACGGCTGGGACGGCGGCTGGAATATCGACGGTTATTTCGACTCCGAGGGTTGGGTCGCGATGGGGGGTGTCGCATGGCCGAACGAGGCCAACGATGTCGTCGGCTATTTCACCTTCACCTACCACGGCGGCCAGGTGTCCGTCTCCGTCGCGGCCGAATGGAGTACTGGCTTCGACACCGACTGCCAACCGGCCGTGTTCTCCACCGCCCCGCTGCTCATCGGCGAGCCTGATCCTAACCAGTGGCTTTCGGGTGCCATGGGCGAGACGGGTGAGCAGTCCGAGCAAGTAGTCAGCATTGGGGCGCAGGAAGTCGACACCAACATGGCGGACGCGAACACGCTCTGGATTACCGCACAATTCCGAAGGACCATCGTTCCCCCTGTCCAGCTGAGCGGGCCGAACAACAGCGCACTGCAAGAGCCTTATGCACTGTTCCCGGGCCTCGCCCTGGAGCAAACTCCAACGACCGGCGGCACAATGGGCATGGCGTTGCTGGACGGAGCCGTTTCTCTGTATGAGATTACACAAAGCACAATCCTCGACCCGGCCACAGTGTATTACGTTCCGAATCCCCCATTATACATACACAGCACGACATCGGAGGAAATCGATGTCGTGATTCCGTCGGATACGATGATTGTGGTTGCTCAGAACTGGCAGAGCTACGGGATCGTCGTCTGTGATCGAGCCAATGTTCACTTCGGTGCGCCCGCGCCAACGGCCACTCCGCCGACACTGCCCGTGTACCCCGGTGACGTAACCAATCCCGTTGCCCCTGTCTGGATAGTAAGCGAAGGCCAGTATCCGTTCTTCAACAACAGAATCGGCCTCCTTATCGAGCGCACCGCGGGCAAGCGCTCGCGAATAGAGAACATCTACCTGTGGGGTTTCTACTATGCGGTCAAGGTTGATCAGCAATTGGAGGCGCCCATATCAAACCTCTTCATCACCGGCTGTTATTGCGGTATCACGAGTTATGGCTCAAATCTCATTGCCAACTGCGTCGTTGACTTCTTTGGTGTTGGCAATTCGCAGTGGCCATACTGGGGCGTGGCCTTTGATTTTGAACCAACCAGCGCTGATCAGAGTATCCAGTTCCTGAATCCAGAGTACCAGATCAGCAATTGTCTGGCTAACGACGGCGACGTAGGTTATTGGGCGACGGGAAGCGATGAGTGGGATGTGCCCAATTACTGGGCGACGGACAGCGTCGCGGCGAACTGTTTCTATGGATATGCCTGCTGGAACGTGCTTGGAATAAGCATCGTCTGTCCCGGTCTGTACAACAATTACCAGGACAAGAATTTCGCCGAGATGCCATTTACGTACGCTGTCTACGAGACGAACGACCCCTTCGTCGGGGAGCAGAATGGCTACAGGATCTTCCTCAATCCTGATTCGCAGTTTGTCGACGCCGGCTCGTTTCTTTCTCCGTTGCCGGGCTGGACGACCCGGACGGACGGCGCGCCGGACGAGGGAATTGGAGATATCTGGCCGCATTATCAAACCACCGGGATCGACTTGAATCCCCGGGCCAATCTCAATGGCGACACGATATTGAACATGCCGGACCTGGCCGAGTTTCTGGATCAATGGCGAGTTGCCGACCCTTCCTCGGCAGATTTCAATCGTGACGGGAAGCTTGACTTCGCCGATGTTGCGGTATTGGGCGAGGACTGGCTGTCGAATAGTATGGCTCTGGTGATATTGGATCTTGAGTCACCGGCGGCTGTAGAACAGGGCAATGTCCGCGGCGTCATAGGCCTGCGTTTTGAAGACATTCCGCTCACAGCAGTGCTGGTATCCGTCTATCTGGACAACCAGCCCATAGGCGAGTTACAATTCGGCTGGGATACCGAAAACGACTGGATCACCCTTGACAGTAGCGCATTCCTGAACGGTTGGCATGTCCTTAGAACGATAACGACCGACATTTCCGGCAACGTAACCAACCACACGCCCGTTCCATTGTATTTCAACAACCTGCTCCACGGTGTTGTGGCCGGCGATCATTTCCATCCCAGCGAGGACTACGTATACAGCGGCTTCTACGATGGCGCCGGCATCTTGGAGGCCCAGCTTCTCGACCAGGACGATCAGGTCATCTGGTCAAGCACCCATGAGGGGCCTCACGTAACAATCGTCGTTCCAGGCGCGACTTTCAGCGCCGAGTACTTCTGCCGACTCGTTGTCGCTGAAACCAACTCCGGCATGATGGCAATGGGCGAGCCCGACGTAACCGGTGCGGCTATCATCACGTCCAAGGATCTGACAAGGGAGTTCAGGCAGACGGACTGGCCCAATGGTGCAAGAATGGTAATCGTGCTCCCGAACCCAGACGTTTACGCGGCTAGGCGGACAGCGATCTTGGCATGTGCGCAGGCGTGTGAGGCAAGAGGAGTCACATGGGTTGCCCTTTATCACAGGGACGTAACAGCGGCGAACCTTGCATACCTTTTCACAAGGCCAGCCGTAAAGTATGTCTATTGGGTGGGACATGCCAATAGTCACGTTGGGAGAGATGATCGTAACGGGGTGGAGGGAGTCCAGAGAACGCATACCATATGCTGGAAGCACACGCCACGTAAATGGCGGCGCGACAAATGGGAGGAGATCGGCGTATTCTGTTGGTTTAATCATGAGGCACCCTTGCCGGACAACTGGGACAGTCGCGGCTTCAGCTTGTGGAGCCTTGGTATGCACGATTCAGGGAATAAGAAAATCGTATTCGTTGACGGTTGCAGGAGCGGCACATATGCTGATATGGCTAAGACCTATGGGATGTTCTCGCTCGCAGGGCAGTCCTACCATGATCAGATATACATTGGCTGGAGGGTGACTGTCGAGACATCATCCGAGGCGCTGGGTGAGTTCCTTCTTGGCGACACTACTGCCGGCATTCGGACATTCTGGCAGCGAATGGGACTGGGCAACAATATCGAACAGGCTTTTCAGTACGTAGAAAGATACGGAAGTGCTCAAACGCTCAGGAGTCTCTTCGGGGAGGACGGGAGGTTTGACCGTGGCGGTGACGACGACAATATCGCTCTCCATGGCACCGGTTTCATAAATATGATGCGATTAGACCCGTGAGGAACGACAAGAATGCCAATGCCGAAGGCCAAAACACTTGTGTTGCTGATCAGTGTGTTCCTTGCGGTGCTGCTCACTGCGAGGATCGTCCTGCTTCTGTCATCTCGGCCGCGCATTGCCGTTGATTATGTGGCCCAGCTTAACGAATTATCTCGTCCGGCTGAGTACGACTCGGACCGCAACGCCGCCCCGTTTTATCAACTGGCTTTCGATGCATTTGTCGAACCGCCCGAGGAACTGCCGATGCTGGACTATGCCGACCGGCCGGGTGACTTCAACGATGCCGAGCAGGCATTATTGCGAAGCTGGTTTGCCTCGAACGAGCGGGCCCTTGGGTATTTCCACGAAGCAACGACGAGACCATACTACTGGCTGGAAAGACACTCCGAACGTGACAACATGATAACCGGAATACCCTATCGTGAGTTATCCCCTTTGAATCAATTGGCCAAAGCGGTCGTCTGGGCCGCCAAGTTCGAGGCCGCTCAGGGCCGACCCGAAGTCGCCTGGCAATACATACTCGATTGCTATCGCGCAGGCGGTCACAAGTGCAGCGCGAATCTCCTTATCATGGAACAGCACTTCGGCCTTGGCCTCAGGGAGCAGTCGGTCAGGGGCGCTGCGGTTATTCTTGATTCCTCGCGGGTCGGTACGGCCGTCCTGAAGCGGCTTCAGGACGACTTGCAGCAAGAGCTAGACAGTGACACATACATTCCGGGAGCGGCGGCGGAAAGACTCGAAGACTACGATGCGCTGCAGTTGGCGTTTGTACATCACAGTAAGGGAACCGGACGCTTGTGGTGGAGAGCGTGCCGGGGCGTCGTAATACTCTCGACCGGGGAAGACGCCAGGAGGATGGAGCGTCAGTTCAGGTGGAGTTGGATTCTCGGTCCGACCCGTAACGAGGCGGCCGAGCAGATCGAACGGACCTTTTCTCTTTTCAATCAGCTCGTTGACAAGACGCCGTGGCAGATCAAATCAGGCAGCGTCGATTATTTCAGACAGGTCAGGGCGATCAATACCCGCCACGCGGCGTTGGAGATTATGCGCATAGGCATAGACCCGGAACCACTCCTTCATGCGTATCACAAGACAAGGCTTCAAACCGACGCGTTGATAGCCGTCCTTGCGATTCTGCGTTACAAGGCCGATCACGCCCAACTGCCTGAATCGCTCGACGTTCTATCCGCGGGAGGATATCTGCAGGCTGTTCCGGAGGATCCATACAGCGGTGCTCCTCTGGTCTACCGGCTGGCGGATGATGGGTTCCAGTTGTACAGCATCGGCCCGAATTTCACGGACGACAACGGTGCATCGGGCTTGGATATTGTCTGCTGGCCTGTTGAAAAGCCCAAGGACCCCTCACAGATCCCGGGCGATTTCTACAGCGGCACGCCCAAGGCCAATTGGCAGTGAGACTGCGACATACAAGACCCACGCTCAGAACACCATCGCCGCATAGCCGACGCTCTCGGCGCCGGTCGAGCCCATCTTCTTGCGCATGATCTCGTTGCTGTTCGTATGGGCCAGCAGGACGCCCTCGGTCTTGCCCAGGACCCTGGCGGCCGAGATAGTCGCCGCGGCCGCCCCCGCGCCGCACGCATTGCACTTCTCGGCGCTGCCGGCCAGCAACCCGCGCGCATCCATCGCCCGCGCCGCCTCGATAAAGTCCCGGCCGCTGTACCTCACTGCCCGATTGCTCCTCTAATGTCTGCCCGCACGCCCCGCAGACCTTGTCATCCGCACCGCATTCTGTCCCGCACTTTGCACACTTCACCAACATGACCCTTCACAATAGCCCAGCCCCCATTCAAGAATACGCCCCAGGCACGCAGTCCTTCATTCCGTCACACCGCAGCACCGGTCGTCACAGGCCGCCTTCATGTCATCCCGGTCCGGCAAATGTCATCCCGGCCTCCGAGCCGGGATCCAGCAATGAGAATCCACCGCCGCAGGCGGTTCCACAGTTTTGATATTTGCCCTTTGATATTCGACATTCCATCGGCCCCGCCGCTCAGAATCTCACCACGTTCGGATCGAACGCCAACCATATATCGTCCTTCGTCCCCAATTGCCCATCCGGCCCGCAACTCGATATCCGCCCGGCCTCCTTGTCCACCACGTAGAAATCCGAATAGGCCCGAGCCCGCAAATCCACCTCCCGCCCCAACCGTTGGTCGATGATGATCGAGAGCAGATCACCCAGCACGGCAAGTCGCTGGTGGCTTGTGCGTTCAACCTCGGGTATCATGATGAACATCTTGCTTATCGCGGTCCCGCCCGGATTGTACAGCATGTAGATCAACGGCAGTTCGCGATGGTGGGAGAACAAAACCGCGGGTTTCAACGGGAACCATTCCGGCCACACCGATAGGCTTCGTTCACTTGTCCGCTGGTCTTCTGGCATGAGTGTGTCGATGTAGTTCCGATACAACCGTACAAGCGAGTGTTGCTTCAGGAGCAGCGACCGTGAACCGCCCCCATCGGCCGCCTCCTCCAGAATGGCCCGTTTCATGAACAGGTATTCCCATATGACGCTGTTACGGATTGACAAATTCTTTTCTGACATTGGCGCAAAGTGTTCGGCCAAGCGCACGAGCGTCGGTTCATGTGTGGCAGGGTTGTTGGTGATAGTGTTCACAAGGTCGCCCGCCATTTCGATACACGTCCAACAAACCACGCGGGTAATCACAATGCGAGCGTTCGGAACCAACTTGCGAATCACCGAATCGAACTCCAAGAATTCGTCCAAGGCCTCGCCGAAATCGCCTGACTGCATTTCCAGCCTGACGGCCAGCACGTACAGTTTCCCAAGCAGGAACACCGGCATCATCTGCGATGGCACGGCTCCGTTGGGGTCGGCCAGATCCGCGATCTCCGTGTACTCGTTCAGTCGGCGCACCTTTTGGCGGATTCCCTTGGAGGCAGCCCACATGGCGTGGATGCGGTCTCTGTTTGTACGTAACTGCTCCAGTGCTTCGGAAGACTCGACATCGGAGGCTTGCCTGTACAACTCAGAGAGCAGCTCGCCGTCTGCTTCACTGAGACCGATGGTCGCTGCCGCGCTTGTCCCGGCATCTCGCTGGGTCAATCCGCAGAGCAATCCATAGCTCCCCACACAGTTATCAGGCGCCGATCGCAGGTCTGCAACACTGTAGTCATTGTCAATCGGCTCGGCATCCTGTGCCCACAGAACAAACGCCCCAACGATCAGCCCAAGGCAGACAAACAGCGACGCAACAGCCAGCCACATCCCCCGCAACTCGCCGCGATGCATCCGAATCCACACCAGGCTTGCTATCGCGAACATAACTGCAAACGGCATCGTCGCGAAGCACGTCACGATGCTCAACATGGCCAGCACAAACGCGGCGATCGCCATCCGGCAGAACCGGCGCTTCACAGCGCCTTCGCCACCATTCCCGCATGGCAACTCCACCCCGCACGACCCGCACGCCGCCGCGCCTTCGCCACATTCCATCCCACACTTCTGACACTTCACCAACATGACCCTTCACAATAGCCCAGCCCCCAGTCAAGAATACGCCCCAGGCACGCAGTCCTTCATTCCGTCACACCGCAGCACCGGTCGTCACAGGCCGTTTTCATGTCATTCCGGCCCGGCGCATGTCATCCCGGCCTCCGAGCCGGGATCCAGCGATGAGAATCCACCGCCGCAGGCGGCTCCACAGTTTTGCTCTTTGCTCTTTGATACTTGGCATCTTCAGCGGCTTTGTCGCTTCAGAACACCATCGCCGCATAACCGACGCTCTCGGCGCCGGTCGAGCCCATTTTCTTGCGCATGATCTCGTTGCTGTTCGTATGGGCCAGCAGGACGCCCTCGGTCTTGCCCAGGACCCTGGCGGCCGAGATAGTCGCCGCCGCCGCCCCCGCGCCGCACGCATTGCACTTCTCGGCGCTGCCGGCCAGCAGCCCGCGCGCATCCATCGCCCGCGCCGCCTCGATAAAGTCCCGGTCGTTGACCTCGCTGGCCCATTTCTGCCCCTGCGGCCCGACGCCCATCGGGGCAAAACCGTACCTCGGCCCATAGTGCGTCAGGTCCGTCGAGCCGATGCACACCACCTTCTTGCCGCCGTCCCGCACGATCCGGCCGACCGCCTCGCCCAGCGCCATCGCCCGCTCCCTCGGCGGCACGACAATCGGCACGATCCGCGCCTGCTCGAACAGATGCTGCACGAACGGCACCTGCACCTCGATACTGTGCTCGCCCCGGTGCGCCCGCGGATCCTCCACGGCCGTGCCCGTCTCCAGGATCGCCGCCGCCAGCTCCTCGTCAATCGCAATCTCCCCAACCGGCGTCAGCCACCGGCCCCGCGCAAAGACCGCCGGCTCGGACCCGAAATACCCATGCGCCGCCCCGAAGATCACGAAGGTATCCACCTGCTCGTGCCGCTGACGGATCGCCTCGAACACCATCGCCGCCAGCGACCCGCTGAACACCCAGCCCGCATGGGGCACGATACCCCCGACAATCGTCTGCGGCAGGGCCCCCTGGATCGCCCCCTCCACCGGCCGCTCCGCCAGGCACTCCATCAACTCCGCCAGGCACGCACGCTGGGCCCCCGGATAAAACTGACCTGCAACGACGGGCTGTCTGGTTTCCATATCGAGCCCCCTTGCGCTTGCATCAGCCGACACCGGCCGTTATTATGGCGCCGTCAACAGGACCGGCGCACTATTCTACCGCCCCGCAACCACCCGTACAAGCGCCGGCAGAAAATCGTAACCACAGGCCGCAAAAGAGGTTATAAGACACACGACTAGCGACTATACTCCCTTCCGCCTGACCCACTCACGGAGGACACAGGAAATGGCCACCAACACTCACACGCCCATCGCCATCGTCATGGGTTCCGACAGCGACCTGAAGGTTATGCAGGCGTGCATCCAGTTGCTCGAGACCTTCGACATCTACCCGGCCGTCCGCATCATCTCGGCCCACCGCACCCCGCAGATCGCCGCCGAGTTCGCCGAGTCCGCCGCGGCCGCCGGCATCAAGGTCATCATCGCCGCCGCGGGCATGGCCGCCCACCTGGCCGGGGCGCTGGCCGCCCGAACGCCGCTGCCGGTCATCGGCGTGCCGCTGGACGCCGGCCACGGGCTTGGCGGCATCGATGCGCTGCTGTCGACCGTGCAGATGCCGCCCGGCGTGCCCGTCGCCACGATGGCCATCGGCAAGGCGGGCGCCAAGAACGCCGCCATATTCGCCATCGAGGTCCTGGCCCTGTCGGACCCGGCCCTGGCCCGTAAGCTCGCCGACTTCCGAACCAGCCAGCAACAGAACGTCATCGCCAAGGACGCCGCCATCCAGTAGGGGCCCGCTCCACGGGCACCCGTGCGGCGTGCGCGGCCCGGCCCGCCGCCTTGGGCAAGACCCATCCCAAGATGTTCTTCCTCCTGGCCCGCGTCATTGCTTTGCGTCGTTTTGCGTGCCCGCCGTTATGGGCAGATACCATCCCAAGGCGTTCTTCTTCCTGGCCGCCGCGGCCGTGACCGGCCCCGCCGCGGTCGCCCTCTGGATGCTCGGTGTCCCCGCGCTGTGGGCCTATCTGGCGGCCGTCAACCTTGCCACCATCGTCTTCTACGCCCTCGACACGCGCCGTGCCGCCGCCGGCAGCCCCCGCATCCCCGAACAGACCCTGCACCTGCTGGCCCTGCTCGGCGGAACCCCCGCCGCCCTCATCGCACGACCGACCTTCCACCACAAAACCCGGAAACTCCCCTTCACAGCCCTCCTCCTGGCAATCCTGGCCCTACAGATAACCCTCATGCTCTTCTACTGGAAGTTCGTCCTACAGCAAAACTGACCGCAAAACCTGCTTCCCAACAAATCTATTGAGAACCGGGATATGGAACGAGGAACCAGTACCATGGGCCTACGAAACAAAAAATATACTGAAAATATAACGAATACATATTGACAACACAATTATGAGTGGTATAATACAAGCATTATGAACGATCTCAAGAAAAGAATAGATTGTGTCTTGTCCAAAGCGGAGAGCGAATTGCGAGCCCTATTAGTCGCAGCTGCAGAGAAGGGTGATTACGAGGCCATTGAGAACTTGCGACAAATCGCGATATCCATCAGGGCACTTCAAGGAGATCATACTGAAGAAGAACTTGGCAATCCACAGACGCACCCGGAGTCACATGCCGCCAGCAAACAACCAAAGCGAGGCAGGCTAAAACGGGGCGGGGGGGCGTACCCACGATTTGAATCGCGGAAAGATGCAATCATCCGAATAGGGTGGTCCAAGAAAGAAAGGCGGGAATACCGGCAAAAAGTATCACACGCTGTTTATGAAAGTGTGCTGAGGGGTATGCAGGCGATTTCTGCCGGAGCACCACCTTTTCAAACAGATCAGATCATTGAGGCGGTCAACAATTCATGTAACGATGACGTCCCAAGTTACCAAGTTTACGCTATTATTGGATTGCTTCGCGAGAGGGGCGTAATTGAGCAAATTGGGCGAGAAGGATATGCTGTTCCAAAGAATGTTTTTGTTAAAGGACAGGCGTTACTGCGTGATATGTGAGAAATAGACGCGGAGTGATTCTAATTAGAGCGAGGTTTGCACATGGACAACACGGCCAAGAGGAATATCTGCCTTCGGTTATTGCATGCGGAGTCAGAAGACGATGTTGTTGATATACTAGAAGAGTTCGGGTGGTGGAACACAGATACCGTATGGCGATATTTCGGTGATCGAGAGGGGAATTTTTCTGTAATAGGAAACCAACAAAGTAAGCCAGAAGCAGCTCTGGTTGAAAAGCTTATTAACTCGATCGATGCAAGGTTGATGGGTGAATGTCTGGCAAGGGGTATCGATCCAGAAGGGCAAGCTGCTCCTGCATCCATTCGCGAGGCTGTAGCATTGTTCTTTGAAGAGAGAGCAGGTGTTGGGAATATAGGCGGGAATATCGAGGCATGGGATAATGTCAAACGGAAGACCGTCGGCGAAGAGATCACGGTCGCCGTCACAGGCTCTCGAAGAACTCCTTCCGTGACCGTAACAGACTTAGGTGAGGGCCAGGTGCCAAGTGCCTTTCCAGACACATTTCTCTCGATAGACAGAACCAACAAATTAAGAATACGGTTTGTCCAGGGCAAGTTCAATATGGGCGGGACCGGTGTTCTGCAATTCTGTGGGAAACACAATTTGCAGTTGATTATCAGCCGGCGCAGCCCGCATATCACAGAAAATATGCCCCCCAATGAGAGCGAGGAGGGGCAATGGGGATTTACCATTGTACGTCGTCACAGCCCACAAGGTTCCGTACGAAACTCTGTGTATTCATATCTGGCCCCTGCCGGAGAATTAGGTCAACCGAGCAAACAACACGTTCTGAGTTTTCAGGCAGACTCTCTTCCTTTAAGGCCAGAGGGCAACCAACCTTACAGCCGTGATACGGGATGGGGCACAGCTATTAAGCTCTATGACTACGATATGAAGGGATTCACAAGTCATGCTCTAATGAAGGGCGGCCTGCTGACCCGAATGGAGACAATGCTACCAGAGCCAGCACTGCCAATACGGGTTCATGAATGTCGTGACTTCAAGGGCCATGCCGGTAGTTTTGCAACAACACTATCTGGATTAGCTGTGAGACTGAGTGATAATGTCGCAGGCAATCTCGAATTTGGCTTTCCAGACTCAGTACCATTTAGGGTCGAGGGAGAAGAAATGCTGGCACGCATATATGCTTTTCAAAAAGGCAAAGCGGACAGCTACAGAACGAACGAAGGAATAATTCTAACGGTTAACGGACAGACGCACGGTTTCTTGCCTAAGACATTCTTCTCGCGTAAAAGCGTCCGATTAGGCCGAATTGCGGATTCATTATTGGTGGTGATTGACTGCACAAGTATATCGAATCGTGCTCGAGAAGATCTATTCATGAACAGTCGGGATCGATTGCGAAGTCGCGGATTACGGAAGAGTCTCGAAGAGAATCTGGAAGATATTCTCCGGCAACACCCAGGACTCCGAGCGCTAGGAGAGACACGTAAGGCTGAGGAAATAACTGAACGACTCAGCAATTCTAAACCCCTCGAGGAAGTCTTGGCGTCAGTAATGAGAGCCTCGCCAAGCCTTTCAGCACTGTTTCTGAGCGGAACACGGCTTGCGAGGCCCAGCAAGCAAGGAGGAAACACAGGAATGGGGAATAGTGGAAGTGGCACGAAAGAGGGTAGCAATGATTTTAAAGGGCGAGAGCACCCCACATTCTTCAAATTCAAGAAGAAGAAACAGGGAGAACTTCTGCAGAGAAACTGTGAAATTGGACGGCGTTTGAGGATAGACTTTGAAACAGATGTAGCTAATGACTACTTCTCTCGCTCTACAAATCGTGGGCGGTTCCTAGTGGCAGTTTTGGAGGGGACACTTCCCGAAGACAACATAGACTGGAGTCTGACATTGCACCAAGGTCTGGCTCATGCTAGTATTGAGGTATCACAGGAAGCTGTAGTAGGTGACACGATCACCCTACAGTTTGCGGCTGACGACGATGTTATCAGCGAAGCATTCATCAATGTTGCCAGAGTAAATTTCGTTGCAAAGGTGGAAAGGCCGGGGAGTCCGGGACACAAAAAGAAACAAACTGGAGCAGGTGAAGGCGGTGAAGAAAGTCAAAGCGGAATTGAACTTCCTGAATACAGAATAATCGAAGAAGCCCAGTGGGGAGAACATGGCTTCGACAAGTACTCTGCATGTCACATAACCCAGGAACATGGACAAGATGACGATGAACGTGACATCTACACGTTCTATATCAACGGTGATAATCTATATCTGAAGACAGAAATGAAACATGGCAATGGCGATCCCGCATTGATGAAGGCGAAGTTCGTTTATGGATTGATACTGGTGGGGTTGGGTCTCATGAGGGAATATCGTGATATCGAGAAGAAGATGAAAAGTGAGACTCATGGGAATGGGGATAGCGAGAGCTGGGTGAACGCAATCACTATTGAAGACTATGTAAGGGAAACTACGCGAGCCCTGGCACCATTCATGCTGCCTATAATCGATAGACTTGGCAGTCTATCCGAGGAGGAGCTTGAGATCGCAGGCGAAGCTGGAGATGATGAATGAACGGTCCTCCCTGCTAGTTTTTCCTGTGTATGAGAACAACCTCGCGCGAAGCACTTGTTTCGCCTCTGAGCAAGGCATGCCACTTTCGATTGGGAACAACTCTCCATATCCGAGACGATGCACGCCCTTTACAGTTGATGCATACTTCACGAAATCCCGCCGTCTGCATGTTGTCAAGGTATCGGGGTAATTGAACGGATGGGTCCGTGAAAGCGAGCATTTGAACAACATATGCGCCGGGTAACAACAACTGTGAAATCGACCTCAGAGTATCAAGAGACTTGGAGAAGTAGGACTTCAAATCCTTATCACGGCGATCTCCAAAGTTGTAATAAGAACTGCCTTGTCCATCCTGACAACCAGCAATCCAATACGGAGCGGGGCTCTCGCGCCGGCCATCTATTTGCCATCTGTGATATAGCACGTGGACTCCAGGGTAAGGCGGACTTGTCACAACAAGAGATATTTGGGGATCAGCGATGAAAGCTCTTTGCCTGTGAAGACTGGCGGCATCTATTTCAAACAAAATTCTCTGGGGAGGAAAGGCATACGAATTGCAACGAAGCGTGAACTCGCCCATATCGGCCAACATCATCCGGGTATTATCTGCAAGCCGATGTTTGTACTGTGAGACGGTAACATGGGTCCTCCTACCATCAAGTGCCCATTGAGATGTCTTTAACAATGCGCAACGCAAGAATTCCTTGGCTGCAATGGACATATGTGACTCAACGGATGCAAGTGCCACCGCTATGATCTTCCTGATATAGCGAGATCGGATGAGAGCCATGTTGTGAGTACGCACGTCCTGCAGAAGACGTGTGATGTCGTTCCCCCGTGAACGCCAGGACAGAAGTGGTAATACATTTGTTGCCCAGTCACGAACCGCATCCTTGTCGGACGAAGCCAGAGAAGTAGTTTTGACACGTGTAACAAAGGCAGAGAGAGAATTGAGGTCCACACCTATAGCGGATCGGCCAAGTGACAGGGCTTCGACGATTGTCGTGCCTCCACCCATATAAGGATCTAGCACCCAATCTCCTTCTTTTGAGAAAAGCTGGATGGCGGTGGAGACAAACCTGGGCGAGAATCGAGCTGGATATCTGTAAAAGTTATGTGTAAGACCAGAAACACGAGAAGTATCCCTGGCCGCCTCCAGGAGCGGAGTTACATCCTTAAGTAAGAGGCTGTTGTCTTTCATCGCGGGCTCCATCTCTGAATGCAACGATAACTCAGGTAATGTATTATCGGACAAGACGCAGGGGGGGCATCACATTTTATTGCGTACGTCAAGATGATGTTCGCGCAAAAGATTGGGGCCTGCGTTTGGCAGGCCCCGGTTGTTTCGATGTATGTTTTAACGGATTTTGAGCTATTTGACTTCGAGGACGGAATTGTATCCGCCGAAGGGGTTGAGTTCCGTCGTCTCGTTGTACGGGTCCTGCTGCCAGTGCCCATCGACCACCAGCCGATAGCGGTACTTGCCGGCCGGCAGCTTGATCTTCGTCTGCCAGACCCCCGTCTGCCCGACCTTGTGCATCGGCGTATTGCCCGGCTCCCAGTTGTTGAAATCGCCGGCGACCTGCACCGTCTGGGCCCGCGGATACAGCGTCACGAACACAATCGCGTCCGAAACCTGGTTCACGCCGTAGTAATTGGCCAGCTTGCGCTCCAGCTCGCTGCCCGGCATCGTCGCCTGGGCCACCGGCTCCGGTTCGGCCGCCACCTCGACGGCGTCCGTCATGACCGGCTCGGCCGCCATCTCGACCACCTGCGGCTCAAACTCCACCTGCAGCGCATCGGCCGTCGCCGTCTGCTCAATGGATACCTCCTCGACGACCAATTCCGGCTCGGCGAGCACCGGCTCGACCCGCGTTTCGGCCAGCAACTCGTCGGCCGACGAGCTGATCGCCTCAAGCTGGTCCGCCAGGGAGTTGACAATCTGTCGCTGCTGCTGCCGCGTCTCGGCCTCGATCACTTCTTCCGCCAGGTTGCGGAAGTCCTGATGCCCCTTGCTCGCCGGGTCGTACTCGCCCACCGGCTGGCCGAAGCTCGACGCCTCCTTGATCTTCGTGTTGAAATTGATCACCGTCTTGAACATTTTGTCCGCGAAGTGCGACCGCAACTCCGCCAGAATCTCCCGCGCCATCTTCGTGCGGATGTCGTACATGCTGCCCAGCACCCGCACGTTCACCTGCTGATTGCACCGCTCGCACAGGATCTTCAGCGTCTCAAGCTGCTTGCTCAGCCCGTGCAGCGAGAAGTACCCCGTCTCCACCGGCACCACCACGTCGGTGGCCGCCCGCAGCGCGTTGAACGTCAGCAACCCCACCGCCGGCGGACAGTCGATCACGACATACTCGTAATCCCCGCTGATCTCGTCCAGGGCATCCCGCAGGCAGCACTCCCGGTCCGGGATCCCGCTCATCTGCTGCTCAAACGCCGACAGGTCGATGCTCGCCGGCGCCAGCTCCAGGTTGTCGCTGATCTGCCAGAGGATCTCCGTCAGCTTGATCGGCTCGTTGCGGCTGCGGCTGATGAGCACGTCATAGATGGACTGCTCGGTCTGTTCCTCCGGCACCGCCAGTCCGACCGCGCAGTGCGACTGAGGGTCCATATCCACCAGCAGAACCTTCTTGCTCGATTCGGCCAGTGTGTGAGCGAGATTGATCGAGACGGTCGTCTTACCGCAACCACCTTTTTGGTTAACGACGGCGATGGTCCTCATAGCAGTATCTCCAGCTTGGAAATCCGTTTCGGCTGTGGAGCATGGTTAACCCCCGATAACAGCCCTGAAATCCGTTTCATTACTATTAGAAGGCGCGTTTTCAGTGTTGGAAAGCCCTTACACACAGATATTCATTCTTCGGCTGAAAATTCAGCAAAACTTTACTGCATTTATGGCACCGGCCGATAAAATGCCCCGCATAACAGCCATCGCACGCTGTGTTTCACGGTTATCGGCCCCAATGCCCCCGGCGCCGGGGCCACCGGCTACCCCTTAGAATCGGCGCAAATCATTGTCTAATAAGACCTTGCGGCCACCCAGCCACCCCCGCCGACGGCCCCTGCACAGACCGGCCCTTGACCCCATTTTTTCCCAATACCAAGCCCCCATCGAGGCTGTTATACTGTAGGCTCTGGCGGGTCGCCGTCCGGATGCCGGCCCTGTGCCGTCCGACCCGGCGAGGCCCCGCCAGCCGGCAAATCTCGGAACCACCCTGTAAGATTCCGGGCCGAGCCCGCCGAAGGCACGTATACGAAATGGAGGTACGCCCATGAGTCGCCCAACAATGAACCGACGCGGCTTCCTGCGGACAGCCGCCGCAACAGGCCTGGCAGC
>DDXG01000086.1:5063-9347 GCA_002347125.1 Phycisphaerales bacterium UBA2266 | reverse complement strand
GCCCCGCTGAACGCCATTACCTCCGGCAGGCGGAAGGAGCCGCCGATCTCCACAAGCTGCCCGCGGCTGACGATGATCTGCCGGCCGGCCCCGATGGCATTGAGGACCAGGGCCGTACCGGCGGCGTTGTTGTTGACCACCGTGGCGGCCTCGGCCCCGGTCAGTTGTTGCAGGAGCCATTCAATGCGTTGGTCGCGTTTGGAGCGTTTACCCGTCTCCAGACCCACCTGCAACACCGAATAGCCGCCCAGTTCCTCCGCCATCCGTTGCATCGCCCGCCTGGGCAGGACCGCCCGTCCGAGGCCGGTATGCAGGATAATCCCCGTGGCGTTGACCGCCCGTCGATAGCTCGGTACGGCCATTGACCGCAGCAATTCGACCGTCCGCTCGATAACGTCCGCCCGCACGTCCTCGCTGCCGTTCTGCCCACTGATGATTGCCTCCCGAACCTGATCCAGGGCCGCTCGCGCACAACTGACGGTCAGCTTGCGCGGTGTCGACGGACAGACCGCCAGGACCTGTTCATCAGCCGCGACGGCATCCACCGACGGCAGGCCCCGGAGTGCCTGCTGGCTTGGCTTATCCATAACTTATTGCCTCTGTTGATGTTAGAGCACACAAACGCCCCGATACGAGTCTGAGCGCACCTATTATAGTCCTCTGAGGCCGGCCAAAGCAAGGACGCAGCATCTTCATGGCGGCTGCCGGGTCCGAAATGGCCACGCCACAGGGCCGCGGGGGCATCCAAGCGGGTCGTTTACGGTGTAACTTTCCTGCTGTCCGGCGTATTTCACTATTGTAGGCGGTCCAACGGACCCCGAACTGTCTGATCGTTTAGGAGTCGCTCAAATGAATGGCACGCAACAGATTGTATACCGCAAACATACCTTCCTGTCGGCTGTGGCGATGGGCCTTAGCGCCGTGATTATCGTCTGCGTGCTCTGCTGCACGGGCCTGATTGTCTACAGCATGCACTTCGCCGGCAGCCATGCCGGCAGGCTCGTGTCCGTGGCCGCCGACTTCGTCAACGGCGCTCCGGACATCCTGAACTCCCTGCCGCCCCTGGTGGGCGACGTGCTCAACGACCGCCGAACGCCTGCCTACGCCGGCCAGATTGAGGTTACGGCCCAGATCGTGCGCAACAGCGACACGAACCGCCTGCAATTCCAGGTTGCCAACAAGGGCGACCAGCTTGTGACGCTCCTGACGCTGCGGACGACCCTTATCAATGCCGACGGTCGGACGGTCGGCGAATCCAATCACTGGGCCGCCACACCCATCGCGGCCGACCGCGACTGGCGGGGCCCCCTGATGCCGAAATCGAGCCGGCGTTTCGCCTGCCCGCTGTATCTGCGCGATTCGCACGACGATCCCAGCGGTCTGAAGGTCGAGGTTGAGATCACCGACGTCCGCGTCTGGACCGAGGCGAACGAGACGCCCGGCCCCGCCGGCGTACCCCAAGCAACGCCCTGAGCAGGCTGCCGGGGCACGACAAGGTGTGATACAAGACAGGCGGCCGACGCGGCCGCCGCAGCGCTACCGTCCTCAGCCGGGAGGCGGGGCTATCGGGCGACTTCCCGTGCCGCCCCAGACGCCGACCACGTCGGCGGCCAGCACGCGGTTGGCCACGTTGGCCACGGAGACGGTCTGGCCGGTGGTCGGGCCGGCGTGGGCGAGCATCCAACCCGCCGGGTCCGCCAGGAACTGGGCTGCCTGCCCAACGTCAATCTGTCCCCGCTCGAGCCAGCGGTGGATCATTACCGCCGGGAAGCAGACACCGTTTCGACGGCAGACCTCGTCGGGCATTTCAGGGTCATAGCCCGGCTGATAGACCAGCTTCTCCACGTTGAATGTGTCGACGCTTCCGTCGCTGAGCAGGTAGTTGATCTTGTTCTTATGGGCCAGGACGGCGTTCTCAGCCTCGATTACGTGGGGCCCGAACCCGTCCAGGGAGTTGTTGTACATGTAGGTGATGGACGCCTCGGCTCCCCGCGAATGCCAGGTCTGCCGGAACCCGTCGGCGGCGTCGCCTCCCGACGGACTTCGCATGGATGGGCAGAAGAGCACATTGTCATCGTCGTCCGGGACCGGCAGGATGTTGGTCGCGATCAGATGGCCCAGATTCACCTGGCGGTAATCCATATCGACGCCACAGCGCGGGCCCTCCGTTACGCGGGCCCAGACATCCCAGGGAACGGATGAATCCCCCGGAACCAGCGCCCCCTGGTAGTTGTTGGCGTAGATGTGAACGCCCTGGCCTATGGATCGCAGATTGGCCAGGCAGACCGTCCGGCGTGCCTGTTCACGGGCCTTGCCCAGAGCCGGCAGGAGGATGGACATCAACAGGGAGATGATGGCCATGACCACCATCAATTCAACCAGCGTGAATCCTCGATCTCTGTGGTGTTTCAAGTCCATACCCCCTTTCAAAGGTTACACAAACAGCCCCGACCGACCCCGTTTGAGGCTACCGGAGCGGCGATTACGCTATCTGTGCATCCAACCCCATTATAATCTATCGAGGCCCCGAAATAAAGGCTTTTCTGGTGCGCGGCTGTGTGATATGATGGGAACGTCGCCAGGACCCGTATTATCGACTGAAAAGCCCGCTATAGTGCCGCTGTCTACCAGGACGACGCCATGCAACTGAACCTTCTGGCGGCCGTCGCCGCGAGATTCCTTGCCGACCGGATTGACTTCATCAAGAGGTACAGAAAGCCCCTGATCATCGGCGGGGCCGCCCTCGCGTTGGTGCTGGCGGTTCTCTGGCTGCGCGACGGAAAACCCAGTGGACCTGTCCGCAAGCAGGCCGATCTCAAGCCGCTGAAGATTACCGATCCCAACGGCGACGTGTGGGTTCTTGACCTGGTAAAGGGTCAGACGGTCGGCCAACTTGCTGATTCCGACGCCAAGCCCGGGCCACCCCTGACCGTTAAGACAGACATCCAGCGAAACGGTCCGGTTCTGTCCATCGGCTTGCTCGTCCAGGGAGCGCTTGGCGAACAGTATGTGGGTGGGGTTATGAAGAACGGGCAGTGGCAGTCGCCGCCGGCCTTTGCCATCCTCGATCTCAACGGCCGTGTTCTGGTCCGAGACAGTTTCAAGTATGGCTGAACCGGCACCTGTCGGTACTCGTGGCGAGTACCCCAGGGCCTTAACGGCAGGATTCAGATTCGACTGAAGGCGGATCTGGGGCCATTCCAGGCGCGGGTCGAAGACCGGACGTTTACCGTCTATTGAACGTCGCGGTCCGGTTTGGCTCTTGCCGGCCGGTATCTGACAGGGTATACTGGCTGAGGTCTGGTGCCATGAAGAAACGGGATACCTACATTGTGATCGCCATTCTGGCCGCCGTGGCCGTGGGGTTTGTCTTTATCGACGGCCGCTCCGGCCTGATCCGGCTCGATGCCCCCGGGGCGACGCTGACGCTTCGCAGCGGTTTGCTCAACAGCATCTCTATCGAGGGCAACGACCAGGCCGTCAGGGTCAAGGCCCGTCGTTATCGCCCCGCCTATATCAACCTGGCCAGTGATGACGGCTACCAGATCAGCAGCTCAGGCCCCTTTGGCGACCTCGACCAGGTCCACGTCAAGCCCGGGCAGACGCTCGCCCTCAAGGCCGGGCCGCCGCTCAAACTCAAGCCGACGATCCGTCGCCACGAATCGCTGGTCTCCATCGACTATGTGCTCCTGGGCCGGGCGGGCGAATGCTATCCGTATGTAATGAAGGGCAGTCAGCGGGTCGGGGCTCCTTCCGTCGAAATCACCGATGAATCGGGGCGGAACCTGGCATCGGGCAATTTTGAGTATGGTTGAGGCGGCACCTGCCGGTACTCGTGGCGAGTGCCTCCGGACTTCAAGGGCAGATACCGGGTCAAGATCGATATGGACCTGGGACCGTTTGCGAAGGAGTACGATGAGACCTGGCACTCGATAGACTGAGAATTCCAGTCGCCGCGGGCATCGGCGGGCAACGAGAAGCGAATCTCGNNCCCGCCGTTTTTTGTTGCGAGGAAGAGATAACGTCGGACTACCAGGATCAAGAGTCATGGATAACTGCCCCAGCAGTCACAAGACAACGCAGCCGACATCATGCAGTGCGGCCTCAGATTCGTGCTCAAAGGGCCGCGCCGAGGCCTGTCCGTCGACGGGACCCCTGGCGTGGTTCGACCGGATGATCCCGAATTGCCTTGAGTACGCCCGGCAGGCTAGGCAGCAGGGCCGGCCCATCGTCGGCATCATGTGCGAATACACGCCGCGGGAGCTGATTATGGCGGCGGGCGGC
>DDXG01000086.1:0-5025 GCA_002347125.1 Phycisphaerales bacterium UBA2266 | reverse complement strand
ACCACCTGCGACGGCAAGAAGAAGATGTACGAACTCATGGGCCGCCGGCGCCCCATGTATGTCCTTGAACTGCCCCAGAAGCCCGATGACGCCGATGCTCTTGACCATTGGAGGGCGGAACTGCGGAAGCTCCGGGGCGAACTCGAACGGCGCTTCGGTGTTACCATCACGGATGACCGGATTCGCGACGCAATACAGACGATGAACCGCGAACGGGCCCTGCGTCGCGAGTTGGCCGCCTTGATGAAGTCCGATTCGCCGCCGTTGACCGGCCGACAACTGTTGCAGCTCAAGAGCAGCATCTCCGGCATCACCGCCGATCTGGACAAGTATGCTGAGTGTCTGCAATGGCTTGCGATGCAGCGGCCGCCGCGATGTGACGGGCGTGTCCGCGTGCTGCTGACCGGTGTGCCGGTGGTCCATGGGGCCGAACGCGTCGTTGATATCATCGAATCGGCCGGCGGGCTTATCGTCGCCATGGACAACTGCACGGGTCTCAAGCCTATCCTTGAGGACGTCGAGACAGGTGTGCCATCGGTTCGCGGGCCGGATGCCAGCGACACGGAATCGGCCGACGATCCCGTCGACGCGCTTGCCCGCAAGTACTTCGGCCTGCCGTGCTCGGTTATGACCGGCAACGACCGACGGCTTGCCGTTATCGAGGAACTGGCCGCCGAGTATCGCCCCGACTGCGTCATTGACCTGGTCTGGCAGGCCTGTCTGACCTACGACATCGAGTCTTACCTGGTCAAGGAGCTCTGCGAGAACCGTCTGCGTCTGCCGTTTCTGAAGATCGTGACGGATTACTCGCCCTCGGACTCGGCGCGGATTGCCATGCGTGTGGAGGCCCTGTTCGAGACCGCCGGCGCCGGTGGACGAGGGACGACGGACGATCCCGAAGCGACTTCGGGACGAAGGACGAAATACGAACGACGAAACACGAAATACGAGCCATGAAGACGGTCCTGTACACATGTCCTTATGTCCCGGCCGAGTGGATCGCCGCTCATGGCCTGCGGCCCTGGAGGATCGTATGCTCGGCCGCCGGTCCCGATGCGGTGGCGGCGCGGCGCGAGGGCATGTGCGCATACGCGCGATCGTTTCTCAACGAGGCCCTGTCCAGATCCGAGGTCGATGCCGTGGTCATGACCACGTTGTGCGACCAGATGCGCCGCGCCTTCGATGTGCCGGCGGTCGGCCCGATCCGGGCATTCCTTCTCAATATCCCCGCAACATGGCAGAGCGCCGGGGCATTCGATTACTATGTCGAAGAACTGCGGCGACTCGGTCGTTTCCTCGTTGCTGTCGGTGGTCTGGAGCCGTCGAGCGCGCATCTGACGGCTATCATGGGTCAGTATCAGGCCGCTCGCCGCTCCATCCTCGGCGCCCGGCCCGGCCGCACCGCCCGCCGTTGGGCCGAACTTGTCGAGCGGTTTGGCCGCGGCGGCCCGGCCGGACTCGATGAGGCGCCGGATCCGCCGCAGGATGCAGCGGAGGGACGAGAGGCGAGGGACGAGGCAGATGGATGGCAGCGCTTCGCGCAGCGAAGGCCCGACTCGGTCCGGCCCTTGCCTTCGGTAAAGGCCGCCACCCCGACGCAATACGCAATGCGCCATAGGAACGACGAGATTGCCTTGGCCATTATCGGCGGCCCTCTGCTCAAGCAGGACTTCGACATCTACGACCTCATCGAGGACAACGGCGGACGCATAGTCTTCGACGCCACGGAGACGGGCGAAAGAGGCTGGCCCGGCCAATTCGATCCCGCCGCCCTCGCCGAAGACCCGTTGACCGCTTTGGGTAGGGCCTATTTCGAGGGCGTAAGAGACCCTTCTCGCCGTCCGAACGACCCCCTCCACGCATGGCTCAAGGACGCCTGCCGGTCCCATCGTGTACGCGGTGTCATCTATTATCGCCACTTGTGGTGCGACGCCTGGCATGCGGAATTGTCGAGGGTAAAGCATACCCTGGGACTGCCCGTGCTCGCCATCGAGGCGGCCTGCGAAGGCGTAACAGCCGGACAAGGAGGGACGAGGGACGACGGACGAACGACAGATATGAACCATGGATTAACACGGATTGACACAGATTGTCGCGCCGACAAGGCATCAAGGCGCTTGGGTGGCGGCCTTTCGCGCAGCGAAGGGCTGGATCGTCCGGCCCTTGCCTTCGGCAAAGGCCGCCACCCCAGCGCAATGCGCAATACGCAAGATGCAATACGCAATACGAAGTGCGGGCAGCGAACCGCCGATCGCATCATGGCCTTTTTTGAGATGCTGCGATGACCCGGCCGCGGCAGATCACGCTTACCCAGTGGGACGGCCGCTACGCCGACTTGTGCCGCCGCGGACTGCGGGAGGCTGATTATGGAGGGCCCCTGAGCCGCCACGTGGACGACGGCGACCACCGCCTTACGAAGCTGCTGTTCGACGACTCGGCGGCGGCGCTGCGACTGTGGAATCTCCTGCTGACCGAGGAAGATCGGCTGCATGCGGCCCGCCGGGCCGGCAGGAAGATCGTTGGCGTGATGAAGGACCTGGGAACGATCCCGGTCATGGCATACGCTCTCGACAACCTCGTGGCTTTTTATCCCGACGGCGCGTGGTGGATTCCGTGCATCATGGAGCATTCGACACGATTGCTGGAGATAGCGGATTCTCTTGGGATCGACGAGTCGTTCTGTCCCGTGCGGGCGATGCTGGGCGCGTTCGTCAATGGCGAGCACTTTCCCATTCCCGACCTGCTGGTGTGCAGCGTCGGGGCCGTCTGTGACGATTTTTCGGCCATTGCCCAGCGTTTGCCGGACCTGGGATTCGACGTGTTGTGGTGGGAGATTCCACATCGGCGGGCCCCGGATGCCGGCGAGCCGGCGGTTCAACTGCCCGGCAATCTCATTGCCCCGAAATCGCAGGTCGAATTCGTCATGGGTGAACTGGACCGCGTGCGCCGGGCCCTGGCGGATATGGCGGGTCGGCCGCTCGACGATGATGCCCTGGCGGCCGGCATCGAGCAGGCCAACCTCGTACGAGAAAAGCTCGCCCGGTTGCGGATGGCCGTCTTCACCGCCGAGCCGTGTCCGATGCCCGCCCTGGAAATGCTCATCGCCGAGATGCTCGCCATCCACTACTGCTCCGACCGGGACGAGACGCTGGCGGTGCTCGATGACCTGCTCGCCGAGGTCGACGCCAGGCTGGCTGCCAACGACTATCGACCCACGACTGACGACTATCCCGCTCGCATCTTCTGGGTCAATCCCGTCGCTGACATCCGTGTGATGAACCTGCTGGAACAATGCGGCGGGCGGATTTGCGGGACGGAGTATCTGTTCTCGCACGCCCTCGACCCCATCGATACCGACGTGCCGCCGCTGGAGGCCCTGGCCCGCAGCGCCCTGGCCGATCTGATGGTCGGGCCCGTCGGCGACCGGGCGGCGCGGATTCTGGCGGACATGGAGCGTTTCGGCTGCGAGGCGCTGCTGATCAGCCGCATCCCGGGGGCGAGCCACTGTGCCCTCGAAGGGCGGCTCATCGCCGATGTTGTCTCGGCCCATCGGCGCATACCCATTCTTGAAATCGAGGTCCCATCCATATCCGATGCCATGCGCCCGACACTGCAGACGCGGATCGAAGCCCTCGTCGAGACTGCTGTGTCTCGCAGAGACCACGGATTGACACGATTTGACACGGATTAACTCAATGCAGACAACGCAGACGTCCATGATCTGTGCCGGCATAGACGCCGGCTCACGCGCCATCAAGATTGTCCTGGTCGATGCCCGCACCCTGGAGGTCGTTGCCGGGGGGGTGGCCGACCAGGGTGTGGAGCAGTCGAGGCTGGCCGAGGAGTTGTTCGGCGCCGTCTGCCGGGACGGCGGCATTGGTCCCGACGATGTCCGGCGAACCGTGGCGACCGGCTACGGTCGAGCGGCTGTGGGCGTTGCGGACACGACCGTTACGGAGATTACCTGCCACGCCGTTGGAGTCCGCCGCCGCGTGGGCGACGCCCGGACGGTGATCGACATAGGCGGCGAAGACAGCAAGGTTGTCCGGCTGGATGGCGACGGCAAGGTCCGCGATTTCGCGATGAACGACCGCTGTGCCGCGGGCACGGGGCGGTTCCTCGAGGTGGTTGCCCGGCGGCTCGGCGTGCCGCTCGATGGCCTGGGGCATCTGGCGGCCGACAGCGAGACCCCGGCCGCCATCAGCAGCATGTGCGTGGTCTTCGCCGAGACCGAGATCATCGGCCTGCTCGCCTCGGGCACCGCCGCCAGCGACATCATCGCCGGCGTCCGCAACTCCATCGCATCGCGCGTGGCCGCGATGGCCGGCAGGGGCCTTGACGAGCCTGTCGTCTTCACCGGAGGCGTGGCCCTGGTCCCCGGCATGGATGCGGCCCTGGCCGGGGCTGTCGGCCGCGACGTGCGGGTCTGCCCGGATCCGCAGATGACCGGGGCGCTGGGCGCCGCCGTCCTGGCCGCCCAACAAGTGACGAGAGACGAGGGACGATAGACGAAATACGAACTCCGCCGCCGCAGGCGGCCTCCACGAACGCGATACGCCATACGCCATACGAACGACGAAATACGAGGTACGAATGAAAGCCACCGAACGAAGAAAACGCGTCATGCAAAGGTCCATTCGCCTGGGCCACTGCATCTGCGATCCCAAGCAGCCCTGCCCGTGCGAGCTGTTCAAGCTCAAGAACATCTGCCTCTGCGCCGGCGAGCGGCTCGAATCGCCCACCGGCGAGGTCAAACTCACCCAGCTCGTCGAGAAGGCCGGCTGCGCCTCGAAGATCGACCAGGCCTTTCTCAAGGAGGTTCTCAAGGGGCTGCCGGTGGTCTCGGATGACCCCAGGGTGCTCGTCGGAGTGCCCGCCGGCGACGATGCAGGCATCTACGACATGGGCGATGGGACCGCGCTGGTCCAGACGGTGGATGTCTTCACCCCGTCGGTCGATGATCCCTACATGTTCGGGCAGGTCGCGGCGGCCAATTCCGTCAGCGATGTCTACGCGATGGGCGGC
>DDXG01000327.1 GCA_002347125.1 Phycisphaerales bacterium UBA2266 | reverse complement strand
CGTGCTTTCCGGGTTTTCTGAGGAATCAGCTTCATGTTGTCTTGGATCAAAAAGAAACGCCACGCGCCACAGGAAGCACAGACACAGCAACCGATCTACCACTGGGCGGACGATGAAATTCCACGCTATCCGCCCTTCATGAAAGGGTTGCCGGTTGTTCCTCCGACAAAACTTCTGGAAACCCAAAAGGAGCTGCTGGACCGGATTGCGAACACAGCCATTGCCACCACCGAAGTCATGGCACGGCACTACCTGCCGGCCATAGAGCGATTCGCTTCCTTCGCGCACCTTCTGCCGGCGTCTCAATCCCACCACCATAGAGGGGCCGGCGGCCTGCTGAGGCACGCCATTGAAGTTGGACTGTGGGCGCTCCAATCGGCAGATAGGGTGTTGCTACAGTCTGCACACACGCCAGCCCATCGCCGTGAAATGGAGCCACGGTGGCAACTCGCGGTATTCTTGGCGGCCATGTGCCACGACGCCGGCAAACCCGTGACCGATCTCACGGTAACGAATAAGGACCGCTCCTCAACCTGGAATCCCATCACAGAAGACCTCTACGCCTGGGCCAGGCGCAATGAGGTTACTGCCTATTTCCTGGACTGGAGAGAAGGACGGGCTCGACAGCATACCGCACTCTCCAGCCTCATCGGCGAACGGATCATTGGCGCTGATACGCTCGCATGGATCGCTGAGAGTGAAACTGAACTCGTTGTATGGCTGATGGAGTCCCTGGCCTGCAACCCAAGCCCCACAAACCTCATTCATGACCTTGTGGTCAAGGCGGACCAGACAAGTGTGGAACGCGACCTGAGAACCCTGGGCGTGGCCATGGCCGGATACGACCTGGGCATACCGGTCGAACGGCACCTCACCGACATCATGCGGCGCTTCGTCAGGGAGGGCGTGTGGCTGGTCAACGAACCCGGGGCGCGGCTCTGGAACATCGGAGGAAACATTTATCTGGTCTGGCCGGCCGCAGGCGAGGAATTGGCCAAGCAGGTCAGGGAGGACGGCATCCCGGGTATTCCCCGTACACCGGACGGCATTCTCGACATGCTTGTGGAGCGCCGGATCGCGTTCATCCGCGAGGATGCCCAAGCCGGGGACCGTTATTGGCAGATCGCTCCCCAGGTGCTGGTTGAAAAGATTCCCGCCATCAAGCTTCCTGCCATCCGCCTGCGGGACGAGGCAATGGTGTCCTCCATCCCGATTCCCCCCGTGGAAGGAACCCTCATGAATGGTCAGGATGCGCCCGATGCCGCTGCTCCGGCAAATGAAAAGGCCGGCGGCGATACGGCTCCTGCCGAGAAAGGGGCGGACGCACCGAACGCCGCGGAATCGGCAACCGCGCCAGACACGGATGCAGCCCAAGAGAGCGAAATAGAAGGATCGGCGCGAGTCCCTTCAAAGCGCAACCAAAACGAAGGAGGGAAGAAGGTGACGCAGCGCAAGCCTGCTGACGATGCCTCTGCCGAAAAGAGTCAACCGGAAGCCATCGACAGGCCAGCAATCGCAGCTCCTTCCGGTGGACGTTCCCAGGTCCCGCAGGACGCCGACGTGAAATTGGAAGGAGCGATTGGGGAAGCGCTCAAAGCGCTGGCGCAAGACCTCAAGGCTGGCGATAAGAAGTGGGGGAGGGATGCCCTTGTCGATGCAGATGGCCAAGTCCTCCTCAAGTGGCCCGAGGCGTTTTCAGGGTATGGGTTGACCGCAAAAGCGATTCTGGACGATCTGCATGGCCGCGAATGGCTTTGGATAGACCCCATGGCCCCGTTGAAAAAGGTAATGGACATTGAGATCGACGGCGAACCCGCGAAGGCGATTCGTCTTGTTCCCTGCGTCAGTCGGGCAATCGTCCGCGAGGCCGGAGGCAGTGTGGCTCAGCAGAAGAAAAAAGCGGAACAGCCGCTGCACCCGATGGAGTGGTCCCCCCAAGAAGAGGCAGGTCAAAAGCCAAGCGAGCCGGAACCCGCGGCACCGGATCGCGGTGAGAAATCGGATAAGCACAGCCGAAAGCCCACCCGGGAGAAGCCAAAAGCACCTCAATCCACCAAAGCGCAGCCACCAAGTGAAGTGCCCAACGTTGGAGCCGAGAGAGAGGTGCAGATTCAGGGAGCGGATGCCCCCTTTCCGGCCGGCGCAGATCAGCGCCCATCCGAAACCAAAGGCAAAGCGGAATCCCCCGGCATGCCCAGCGTGGACGACGTGATCGCGGCAATCAAAGACCTTCCAGCGCAAGCGGAAGCGGACGGCGGCTGGCAATTGCCAAAAGCCGATGTGATGGCGGCCTGCGAGAAAAGCGGCCTGCGAGTAACGCACAGCCGCCTATCCAAGTTGGGGCAAGTGGACCCGTCCAGGTTTTCGGTAGAAGGTGGAATGGTCCGGTTCCGTCGCTGAATCGGGCAAAACGCGCACAAAACGAGCGTTTTTTGACCCCGTTTCGACGTGTGGCGTGTGTCAGCATACGCTCCATGCTCTCAAGGTTCCTCGCTTCCGCATCTCTGATCCTCCTGACGGTTTTCGGCATTCCCCTCCACGCCGAAGACCTGGGTGTTGTCGGCCCTACCTACGACATTACCGAGCGTGACCTGATCGAGGTCATGAAGGACAAGTTTCGCCGCATGGAGAGGACTGGCGAGCTTGCCAGGATTCAGGAGGACTACAAGCGCAAGGTGGTCAACAGCATTGAGCGCCCCAGGCCCGTTCCCGGGATCAAGCACGCTCAGGTGGCGAGGTCGTTCTACATCGACCCGACATGGACGCTGGACCGGAATGTCGTGGACGAGAAGGGAAACATCATCTATCCGGCCGGCACTCGGATCAATCCGCTGGACTACGACCGCCTGACCAAGACGCTGCTGTTCATCGACGGCAGCGACAAGAAGCAGATCGCATTCGCCAAGCAGTTCATCGCCAAATCCAAGATGCTGGTGAAGCCCATCCTCGTAGCCGGGGAACCCATGAAGCTCATGCGCGAATGGAAACGGGAGGTGTTCTACGACCAGGGAGGCGCTCTTTCGAAAAGGTTTTCGATTACCCAGTCGCCAGCGGTGGTCAGACAGGAGGGAAGACGGCTGCGTATCGACGAGATTGTTCTTTGAGGGGGCAGGCATGGGCGCGTACTTGGTGAGGATGAACGGCGTGGTGACGGGGACGATCCCCGCGGATGAGTATCATCGTCTGCGGGATTCGGTGCTTCGAGACGGCATGATCCATGTCCGCCAGGCGATCAACATCATCGATGGATTTTTCTTCGTCGCGGTTCAAGTGTTGGTGAGACTGTTGCCGGTTTTGGCATTTTGGTGCGGGCTGCTCCTGTTCGTGTGGTGGCCGGAGATGTTGCAGCAGATCGTCTCCTTTGCGCAGCATGACAGGTCCGCGTTTGTGCGTTGGCTGTCGATGGCAGCCGAGGCAAGCTATCTTCTTTACCTGGCACTGTTAGTGGCGCTTGGCCGCTTTCCGGCGATGCCGTTCCGAAACATATTCGGCGAAGAGATCAATCGTGCCATTCGCTACAAGCTCAATATTTCCTCCACCGGCAAGATCACGGTTGTCACGCACCCACCGAAGGAAGCCGACAATTCGGTGTACGGC